>CAZTTW010000771.1:0-2947 GCA_964616265.1 uncultured Myxococcales bacterium
GCTTCTTTGCCCTGGCTGTAGAGCGACTGCAACGTCACCGCGGCGGCGATGCCCGAGGGAAAGCGCAGTTTCTCTCGATTGATCATCGTGCGTTTCATGGGAATCGCCAGCGCTACGCCCAAGAGTGCGAGGAAGAACGTCCAACCCGCCAGCACCGGCCACGGCAGATGATGGCCCGCCGGATTGTTGGCGGTCACGCTGAGGACAAGCAGAGCCGGCGTGGCGGAGACCATGGTGCTCCCCGTCGAGTAGCCGGCCGCCGATGCGGTGGACTGCATGCAATTGCTTTCCAGAATCGAAAGCGGCGAGCGCGCGATGCCGAGGCGCAAACAAAGGTTCCACAGCGAAAACGAAACAATGCACGCCGTAATGGCGACGCCCAAGCCCCAGCCTGTCTTGAGCCCGACGTACAGATTTGTGAAGGCGAGCAGGAAGCCGAGGAGCGAGCCCAGTAAAACGGCGCGCACCGTGAGCTGGGGCGCCTGTTCGCCACGAAACGCGCGCCGATACCACGTCTCTTCTTCGAAGGTGGCGACCTCGGCGGGAGTGATGTCGAGCGGGCGGCTGGCCGAGAATTCCTCGTCGGTGCTCGCCGGCTTTTGGAACAAGGGCATGCCGCAAGATTAGCCGCAAGAGAGTGACAACACGACTCAATCGTCCGCGCGGATGTTGACAGGGGGCCGGTAACCGGCCGAAATTGCGGGCATGCGAACCATCTCGACCCTCATGCTCCTGGCCGCGCTCGTCTGCTCGTGCAAGAAAGAAGCAGTGAAGCCGGCCGCTCCGCCTCCGCCTCCTGCTGCGCCCAAGGCGCCGGAGGAGCCCAAAGGCATTCCCGCCCCCGCCGATGTGGCTGCCGCACCTGCCGATGCCGAAAAGACGGCGTCAGGTTTGGCGTCGAAGGTGCAGCAAAAGGGGACTGGAACGGTCCACCCTGGTGCCGAAGACACGGTCAAGGTCCACTACACGGGCTGGATGACCGACGGAAAAATGTTCGACAGCTCGGTGGTCCGCGGACAGCCCGCCGAGTTTCCTCTCGACCACGTGATCAAGGGTTGGACCGAAGGTCTCCAATTGATGGTCGAGGGCGAAAAGCGCCGCTTCTGGATCCCGGCCGAGCTTGCCTATGGCAATACGCCTCGCCGCCCGGGCGGACCGTCGGGCACGCTCGTCTTCGACGTGGAGCTGCTCGGCATCACCAAGGCTCCGCCCGCCCCGGCCGTTCCCACCGACGTGGCGGCAGCGCCCAAGAACGCGAAGAAGACGGAGTCCGGCCTCGCTTACCGCGTGCTCGGCAAGGGCAAGGGCAAAGTTCACCCCAAAGCCTCGGACGTGGTGAAGGTCCACTACACGGGCTGGACCACCGACGGCAAGCGCTTCGACAGCTCGGTCATGCGCGGTCAGCCCGCCGAGTTCCCGCTCTCGGGCGTGATCAAGGGATGGACCGAGGGCGTGCAGCTCATGGTCGAGGGTGAAAAGACGCGCTTCTGGATTCCGGGCAAGCTCGCTTACGGCGACGAGCCCAATCCGGGCCGCCCGTACGGCATGCTCGTCTTCGACATCGAGCTGCTCGAGATCAAGAAGTAGCGCGACAGCGAAGCGCGGAGAAAAAACGCCGGCCGTGGGTCGGCGTTTTTTTTTTCAGAGCGGAAGATGGGGAAAGAGACGCTTGAGCATCGCGGCGCTCGCTTCATCGAGAAGAATGCCGCAGCCGATGGATTGATGCAGCGGATGAAAGCCACGCCAGCGCACGAGCCCGGTGAGCGTCGCCGAGCCCGCGGCCGTCGTGAGTGCAATCTGCGTGGGATCGCCGGTGCCGACATCGTCTGGCAGGGCGCTGGTTGCCACCACGAACATGCCTTGCGATGAAAGGTCGCAGATTTCGGCCGTGACGGTAGCATCCTCGCGCATGCGCCAAACCACGGCGACCCGAACCCGATGGCGCGGAAATATTCTTCGTTCCGATTGCGCGGGAAGAGCCGTCGTCATCCGGTGCCACTTCGATCTATCGACGTGTTGCGGATGCGCTTGAGGGCTCAGGTCTCCATCAGCTTCCAGAAGACGCGGTCGAAGATGCGTCGGCGGAGGCCGCGACGCGGGTTGCGGAAGAGCCACTCGATCATCCAGCACAGGGGCAATCCGCGGTTCGTCATGAGCTCGAAGATGCGGACTTGCTTGCGGTGGTTCGCGACGAGGTCGGCCATGATGCGATCGCCTTCGGAATTGCCGAGGATGTGCTTGGCCACGCCTTCACCACTGCGCATGGCGAACCAGATTCCCTCGGTGGTCACGGGATTGAGGAAGCCGCCGGCGTCGCCCACTAAGTAGGTCGTGCCGAACTTCCAGCCGCGGTAGTCGGCGTTGCCTTTCATGGCTTCGTGGGGGGTGGTGTCCGGATCGACGTCGAATGTCCGTGCGACCCACTGCTTGGCTCGGCCGGCCATGTCGGCATCGAACGATTTGCCCGCCCACGCGAGCCCGGCCATGGTCTGCTGCCGATTCTTGGGCATCATGTAGCCGTAGGCGCCCTTGAATTCTCGCGGCAGCCAGTACAGCTGAAATTCACTGCACGGCCGGTCGAGGATGTAGTGGAAGGCCCAGCCGACGACGTGTTCCGACGGAAGTCCGAGCGTCTTGCGCACCTTCGACAGCGAGCCATCGGCGCCCACCAGATGGCGGTACCGGTAGCGGCCGCGGTCGGTTTCCACGTGCTCGGGCGTGATGGCTCGCACCGGCTCGGAAAAGTGAACGTCCGCGGTGGAGTCGCGCAACAGACGGCCTTCGATCTCCTTGCGGCCCATGGTCCACAAGTACGGCCGCGAGAACTGTAGGCTCTGCTTCGAGCCGGTGGTGGCGACCGAGATTTCAGTCCACGGCACGCCTCGCTCCGCCGTCAGCTCGGGAAATGCCTTGGGCGAGATGAGTCCCGAGCAAATCTTCTCACCGA
>CAZTTW010000772.1:0-2946 GCA_964616265.1 uncultured Myxococcales bacterium
AGGGCGTGGACCTGGGCAGCTTGCTCCGCTACTACCGCGCCCGCCACGAGCGCATACCCTGGCCGCTCGCTGCACTTGTCGGCATCGGCTGCCTGCGTGGCCTCGCGGCGGCGCACGAGCGCCACGCCCCGGACGGGACGCCGGTGCCGGTCGTTCATCGGGACGTGTCGCCGCAGAACTTGCTCCTCGGCGTGGGTGGCGCCGTGAAGCTGTCGGATTTCGGCCTGGCGCGCGCGCGCGACCGCACGAGCGTGTTGACCACGCCAGGATTCATCAAAGGAAAGCTCGCCTATCTCGCCCCCGAGCTAGTGGGTGGCGTTCAGGCAAGCCCGCAGTCGGATCTCTTCTCGACCGCGTCGGTGTTGTGGGAAGCGCTGGCCGGCCATCCGATTTTCACAGGCAAGAACGATCGCGAAGTCCTTCGTGCGATTCACCGCGGACAGGTGCCGCCGGTGAGCAGCGAGCGGCCGGGCCTGCCGAAGATGCTCGTCTACGCCATTGGCCGGGCCTTGTCGCGCGCGCCGTCGGATCGGTACCCCACGGCCAGCGCCATGGCGCAAGATCTGGAATCAGCGCTTGCGGGTGCGCTGGCCTCGACGGTGGAAACGCAAGTGCGACTGGGACGTGCCGTGGCCGAGGCGCGCAAATCGCTCGGCAAGACCAGCAAGCGGCCCGAATCGCGCTCGACGTTGCGAATGTCGGTGCGCCGTTCGCGTATCAATCTTACCCGTCGCCCGCGGGACTGATAGATTTAGCGCATGCCGCTTCTCAATTTATTTTCGTCGGCCAAGCAGCCGGACGAGCCTTCGCTGGGCGAAATGCTCGCGTCGTTTTCATCGCTGCTGGCGAGCGAGCTTTCCAAGCCAGAGCGCTACGTGATGGTCTCGCTGGTTCCGCGAGCCACCATGAGCTTCGCGGGTAGCCGCGAGCCAGCCTGCTATGCCGAGCTCAAGAACGTGGGCACCCTGTCGGCAGACAAGGTCGAACACCTGTCGCAGGTGCTGTGCACGGCCATTGGGAAGGCATTGGCCTTGCCTGCGGACCGCATCTACATCGAATTCACCAACGCTGACGGCGCTCTGTGGGGCTTCGACGGCAGTACCTTCGGCTGAGTACGCGTGACGACTCCTTCCGCACCGCTTGTCCGCTTTCTCAAGCGATTCGTGCGTGGCTATTATCCGTTCATCGTCGCGGCGACGATTCTTGTGCCGCACGCGCGCCTGTTTGATTTCGTTACCGACGACGCGTACATCTCGTTCCGCTATGCGCGCAACCTGGCGCTGCACGGGCAGTTGGTCTTCAACCTCGGCGAGCGCGTCGAGGGCTACACCAACTTTCTGTGGACGGTGATCCTTGCTCTGGGCATCAAGCTGGGCGTCGGGCCGGTGGCCCTCTCGCGTTTCTTGGGCGTGGCCTTCGGCATCGCGACGCTGGCTGTGGTGGTGCGCATGTCGCTTCGCCTGAGCGGCGAGCGGCGGTCGCGCTGGCACATGGTGGCGCCGCTTCTGCTCGCCAGCATGGGCGCCTACGCGTGCTGGTGCAGCGGCGGTCTCGAAACGCAGCTCTTCACCTTTCTGGTCACGCTGGGCTTCAGCCTCGTGCTCGGCGAAGTGACGCTCGGCCGCGGCTACGCCAGCGCGGCGGCTTTTGCGTTCGCCGCCATGACTCGTCCCGAGGGCGCGATGTTTTTCGCACTGGTCGCCCTTTTTCGTATCCTCACGAATTGGCGGCGCGAGCGGCGCGTGCTGCCGCAACGTTTCGAGCTTGCTTGGGCGGCGGTCTTCATCGGGCTCTTCGCGCCCTATTTCCTCTGGCGGTGGCGCTACTTCGGCTGGCTCTTCCCGAACACCTTCTACGTCAAGTCGTCGAGCTCGGGTGGTGCGTGGAAGCTGGGCGTCTTCTACCTGAGGCGTTTCTGCGAAGACTATGGCGTGCATTTCCTGTTGCTGGTGATTCTCTTCGGCCGCGCCGCGCGCGAGGACGAACGCCGTCAAGATTTGCGATTGCTGGCCGCCATCGTGTCGCTGGCGTTTGCAGCCTACGTGGTGAAAGTGGGCGGCGATTTCATGGGACTTTACCGCTTCATCTTGCCGGTGCTGCCGCTCGGCGCGGTCGTGCTGGCCGAGTCGGCGCGACGGCTTTACGCTCAGATTCGCTTGCGAGTGGGCGCGCGAGTCGCGGCGGCAGCACTGGGCGTAGTGGCGGCGGGCTTTCTCGTGGGCAGCGTGCACACGAGCCGTCAGGCCATGACGTTCGTGGGTGCCGACAACGGCATCGACATGCCGGCCTATCTCAAGACCTATGCGGAAGAGCGCATTCCCGTCGGCCAGTGGCTCCGCCAGTATCGGGGAGACGCCGACCTCATGACGGTCGGCGGTGCAGGGGTGATTCCTTACTACTCGGAAATCCCGGCGTACGACGTGTTCGGCTTGGTCGACGCGCGCATCGCCCACGATCCGCACATGACCGTGTCGAGTCGGCCGGGCCACCAAAAGTGGGGCAGCGACGACTACATGCTGTCGCGCAAGCCAACGCTGATCACCCATCACTATTGTCTCGGCGGCGGGTGCGCCGTCAACAATGGCTGGACGCCGGCTGGCTACGAATGGGTGCGCGCGACGACCTCGCCGCCCGGACAGAAGCCGTCGTACTACAGCTTCCTCAAGCGGCGAGATCGTGCCTTTGGCCCGTTCCCGGCTGTGCCGTAGCGACACCATTGGTCCGGGCTTGCGAGCGCTCTAGCCGACTATTTCGCCATGGCGGCGGCTAGATCCTTGGCCGGGTCGTTGCCGGTCAGGCGCAGGTCGAACTTGTCCTGCAGCACCTTGAACACGCCGGGCGAGACGAAGGCGGGCGGGTTGGGGCCGATGGCGATCTTTTTCACGCCGAGGGAAAGCAGCGTGAGCAGCACGGCGACGGCTTTTTGCTCGAACCACGACACGACGA
>CAZTTW010000773.1:0-2937 GCA_964616265.1 uncultured Myxococcales bacterium
TGAAGGATCCTTGCCCGAAAAGGCGCCACCACCGTGCCGGCCCATGCCGCCGTAAGTGTCGACGATGATCTTGCGGCCGGTGAGGCCAGAGTCGCCCATGGGACCGCCAACTACGAAGCGGCCGGTGGGGTTAATGAAGTACTTGGTCTTGCGACTGACCAGGTCCTCCGGCACCACCGGCTTGATCACTTCCTCCATCACGGCTTCCTTGAGCTTCTTGTAGGCCACGCTTTCGCTGTGCTGGGTCGAGACGACAATGGTGTCAACGCCAAGCACGCGGTGGTTCTCGTCGTAGCGAATGGTGACCTGGCTCTTGCCGTCGGGGCGGAAGAAGTCGATCTTGCCCTTCTTGCGCACGTCGGCGAGCCGCTTGGACAACTTGTGCGCCAGCATGATGGGCAGGGGCATCAGCTCGGGCGTCTCGTCGCAGGCGAAACCGAACATCATGCCTTGGTCGCCGGCGCCGAGCTCGTTCTGCGTGTACACGCCGTGGCCGTCCACGCCCTGAGCGATGTCGGGCGACTGCTGTTCGACCGCAACCAGGACGCCGCAGGTCTTGTAGTCGAAGCCCATGGAGGAATCTTCGTAGCCGATGTCCTTCACGACCTCGCGCACGATCCCCGGAAAATCGAGGCGCGCACGCGTAGTAATTTCACCTGCGACCATGACGAAGCCGGTCTTGGTCAGCGTTTCGCAGGCCACGCGACTGGTTTTGTCCTCGGCGATGCAGGCGTCGAGCACGGCATCGGAAACCTGGTCGCACAGCTTGTCAGGATGGCCTTCGGTAACGCTTTCTGAGGTGAACAAATACTCGGACATGCGCTTTATCTCCCTTATTATGACGAGGGGCGGAGTTTCCCAGTAGCTACGGGCCCCGTCAATGGCGATTGCGCTATTTCCAGCTACTTTCGCCCCACGCGGCGCAGGCGTATTTGCCGCTGGGGTTGCACACGCACCCGGTCTTGCCGTCGGCCTGCAGGCACAATTGCCGACCGCAGGCTGGGCTGCATGCCTCACCCTTCTTCACCGTCTTGTCGCAAGCCGGAACTTGATCGGCCGTGACGGCATTCGTCGGCACGTAGCAATCGGACGATGTGTTCAAGGAACACGCGGCGCAAGACGCGCACAGCGTATCGATGCACAAGCATCCGGCGGACGCCTGGCACGTTGCTTTACTGACCTGACTGCAAACGCGAACGCCGAGATTGTCAGGACCACAGGGCTCACTGCACGTCGTGTACGAGCTTGCGGACGGCCAGTTGCCTTTGTCGACCAGGCCGGACGGACAGAGAGTAGTCCCTGGGCTCCCTCCGGCTCCTGCGTCGCTCAGCGGTCCCAGCCCATCGCCGTTCACGCTGCACGATACGGACAACGCAGACGCGGCAATCGCCAACAGAAGACCTGGACTAAGCAATTCTCGCATGACTCTACCCCCGACGAAGATAGCGCAACTTCGAGGCATGGGCTCAATCGCCCCGACAGCAAAGGACCCCGCCAAGGGTCGTCCCGCTTTTGCGAACCAAGCGAGCTTCCTGCAAGCTGTCGGCCTGACCGCCGCACGACCAGATGCCTTGGGTGCCGAGGCAGTCGGCGAACCCCATCCGCCGCGACAAGGGCGAGCACGTCGCGTCCTCGGGTTCACCCAAGCCGCCGCAGCCATGCAAGTCGTTGCTGGCCTCGGCATCGGGCGAGCAGATGCCCATGGAGGAGGCGGCGACCGCGGCGATGAAAAAGCGCTGCTCCCCAGCCGGCACGCAGCTCTCGCAATCGCCGCTTGGCGAATGGCCAGCCACGTCGGCGCCGCCTCGGCAGAGATGCCAACTGGGAGCGCACAGGTCCGCGGCACTGCAGTGGACCCCAAGAACATTGGTGTTGGTGTCGCCAGCCAGCGAGTTGCACGTGCGCTGGGTTGCCATCACCCCGAGCACGCCCGGCTGATCGAAGGCGCCGGCGCAGCCCGCGATGTCGGGCCACAGCTCGAAGTTGCGAAAACCTTCGCGGCTCCCGTCGGAACAGCCCGCGATGTCGGGTGCAGCGATCACGCCTGGCGGCTCGCCGACGTCGATGCCTTCATCCCCGTCGTTTTGCGCTACCGCTTCCGGTGCCACATCGTCCGACGCCGAGGCTGCCCCGTCTTGCACCAGGCCGCCATCGCGCGGACGGCAAGCGGGCAAGACGAGAAAAGCGAGAGCAAGGGCCACACCACGCACGCCGACAAGCCTAAAGCTAATTCGTTCGTTCCTCCACATCGTTCTGGGACCGGCGCGGCGCACGGCGGGGGCTCTTACCGCAACGTTTGATTTCGGACGCGACGGCCGCCATAGTGAAGAGCCATGCGCCGGGCACGCGTCGAACGAAACACAAAGGAAACACAGATCGTGGTCGAGGTGAACCTCGATGGTACAGGTGCGACCGATATCGCGACGCCGATGCCCTTCTTCGGCCACATGCTCGATGCGTTCGTCCGTCACAGCCTCATCGACTTGAAAATCGATGCGCGCGGCGATGTTCCCGTCGACGGTCACCACACCGTCGAAGACACCGGAATTTGCCTTGGCCAGGCTTTGCGCGAGGCGCTCGGCGACCGACGCGGCATCGTGCGCTACGGCGATTCGACGCTGCCCATGGACGAGGCGCTGGTTCGCGTCGCCGTCGACTTCGGCGGGCGCGCGGCATTCGTGTACGGCGCCGATTCCTTGCGCGGCCGCCGCGTGGGCAGTTTCGACGCCGAGCTGGCGCGCGAATTCTTCGGTGGTTTTGCCTCTACGGCGCTTTGCAACCTACACATGCAAGTCCACTACGGCGAAAATGCCCACCACATCCTGGAGGGCTTGTTCAAGGCATTCGCTCGCGCTTTGCGGACCGCTCTGGCCGTCGACCCACGCGAAGTCAGCGTGCCTTCCACCAAGGGAACGTTGACGGCCTGACCGGGCTGTT
>CAZTTW010000774.1:0-2936 GCA_964616265.1 uncultured Myxococcales bacterium
GGGAGTCGTGCGTGGTGGTACCACCAGCGCCCGCGCTACCGCTGCTGCCGCCCTGATTGCTCGTGGTGGCGCCTCCTGTTCCCGAAGATCCACCGGCGCCGACGGTACCGCCCGAGCCGGATGCTCCGCCGGTGGTGACAGAAGCGCCGCTCTCGCCGTAGAACGTCACGGGCCCCTCGCCATTGCCTTTGGGAATCCAACCCCGTCGATCCATGGCGACGATCTCGAGAATGTGTGCGGCGAACATGCCTTTGCCGTTATCAGTCGCGCCGCCCATGTTGTCCGGCTCGATCCACTTGACCTCCGGAAGAATGGCCGAAGTCACCGACGCATCGTCTTTGTCCACGATGCCGAGGGCTCCGGCACAGGCGACCTTGACCCAGACCGAGCTCGACTGAACGCCTGCCTGCACGGCGGACTTCTGGGTCGTGTCGCCCATCAGGTACAGCGCGGCCTTCGCGATGGTACCGATGTCACCGCTCGTGCCGGCTTGGGTTTGCAAGAAAGACTTGGCTCCCGATTCGTCCCCCAAATAGCCGAGGACGAAGAGCGTATACCCGGCGACGCCCGGATCCCCGTCGTTCGCTCCACACTTCAGGCGATCGCGAAAGACCGACAGGCGGGTGCCGAGCGACGCCTTCCGGATGGCGAGCGCGCCAGCGCCCCACAGGCGCATGTAGTCGGATCTCGAGGCTGGCGAGGCCGTGGGCTTGATGGTCGGACAGGTCGTGCTGGTGGCGTTCTTGCAGTAGGAGTTTGGTTTCACGACCTTGTCGTTGTCGCCCCACGAGCCGCGGCCCGCACAGTAGAGCGTCATCAGGTTGTCGAGGCCCGCGTCCAGGTCGTCCCAGTCCGCGACGGTTTGCAGCTGCAA
Source organism: uncultured Myxococcales bacterium (assembly GCA_964616265.1). Taxonomy (GTDB): domain Bacteria; phylum Myxococcota_A; class Polyangia; order Fen-1088; family Fen-1088; genus Fen-1118. The sequence continues at coordinate 875 of CAZTTW010000774.1, forward strand.
CGAGCGACCGAGACCGACGTCGCCGAACGTGCAACCGTTGGCAACGTTGGGCTTGGGATCGGTGCCGTCCTTGGGGATGCCCGCGATGGCGGTGGGAAAGAGACTTCCGTCGTTCTTGACCACCATGACCGGGCTTGCGCCCAGAACCGGGTAGCACGCGTACTGCTTGGTCAAGTCGCCGGTCGTATTACCGAATGTCACGTAGTACGAGAGATCTTCGACCTTCGCCGGGCTGCCAGCCGTAATCGTCCAGATTCCCTTTTCGCCCGGAAGCAAGGTGTTCGGCACCTTGAGGGTCGTGGGTGGTGTGAGAGTGACGGCGCCGCCGCCGGTCGTCGTCGCTGTCAGCTTGAAGTTGATCAGCTGGTAGCCCCAGCGATTCTCTACATAGAGCGCCTTGGGCGAGGTGTCGCTGTCCGGTTTGATCACGATATCGTAGGCGGAGCTCCAGAGGTCATCGCACCAGTGGGCCCAGGCATTGGTCGGCAGCGCAAGGAAGAGCACGACTGCAACAGCGGCTCTGCATCCTGGGAATTTCATCTTCGACCTCCCTTATTCAGCTGTGATCGCAACCCCGACTTCTCGGTCTCGACATGTGAACGTATCAGCCAGCAAATAGTTATACCTGACCGACAATACGAAACGAACAGGTCAAATCATCTTACAGGTACCTGTTTGTCGTAATTAACTGACGTGTGGCTGCGTCGAGGCCGACCGTGAGCCGATCCGAAGATGTGGTGGGCACTACGCTTTCTCGCGATGAGTTCCGGAGGCTTGCCCGTGCGTATCAGGGTTCTCGCTTACCGGGCCGATTGCGTCCGAAGCTCCTACCCGCTCAACCCGACCGGGATGCGATGAGCCGACGGCCCAATGGCGCCGTCGCCTTACGGAGTTGGGCCCGCGGTCAGGACCGTCGATCGGAATTCGTCGACGCAGAACTGCGTCGCCACATCAATTTCGCGGATCAATCGTTGAGCTCCGTTGGCCAGAAAGTCGTCGTAGGTGGGAGTGCTCGGCGTCTCTTCAAGAATACGACTGCAGGTTCCGCGGGCGATCACGAGCCCCTTTTTCCCATCAATGGGGTGGACGACCCTTGCATCAATGAGGCGGAGATAGGCGCTGTATTTGAGGCCGTACTTTTTTGACCCTTGAGAGAAAGGCTCCAAGCTCAAGTTGTTGATCCAGACGTCGAGGACCAAGTCGGCCGCTGGATGCGCAGCCGTGATCTGTTTGGGATCCTCGTCGGTGACGTAAATAGCCTCTCGATCGAGCTTCAAACCGTAGCGACGCTGGAGGTCGTCGCGCAGCTGCTGCGCCAGGTGCGGCGCAGGGTCGGCGATGCCGTTCTCACGGAAGATGCGGTCGCCGGCATCTGACTTGCCTGCGGCTCTTCCGGCAACGCCTACGAGTGCGACTGCGAGCGCGGTAGCGGCGCTCTCTTCGGGTTCGGTAACGAAGAAAGGCGTTGGGGGCCGCGCGGTCACGGCGAGCCGACGCTCCTTCATGCTATCAGCAGAGGTGGTGGTCAAGGGATGTTGTTGGCTCGCACAGGCGCTGACAGTGATGACTACAAAAATAATGAACGGGAGTCTCATTGAATCCCGCGACGTGCCTGGATGTTGCGGCGGATGAAATCCAAATGGAGCGCGAAATGCTGGGTGTGAAACGACAAGATCATCCCGAGGCTCGCGACTTTCATGGTGGAATGGTTGGGCTGCTGGATATGGTACTTGCTCCAGTCCTGGTCTTTGATTCGGCACGCGTGCTCGTACGTAAGCTTGCGTAAGAAGCGAATCAATTGCAGGGTGGCGGTCGTGCTTGCCGCTTCGTAGCCCAAGATGGCGGCGCTCGCCTGCATGTCGCCGCCGCCGTTGTCGATGGTCGCGCCGGGATTCAGAATGGCCTTCTGAAAGCGCAGGTATCCATTCACCTCGGTGCTGGCCAGGTGACCGATGTGTTCGGCGATGGTCCAGGCGCCGTCGATGGCTGGGCGAAAGTGCAACAGCTCGTTGTCGAGTCCGTCCACCAGCGCGTCCAGCTTGGCGACGTCGTCGCCATAGGT
>CAZTTW010000775.1:0-2934 GCA_964616265.1 uncultured Myxococcales bacterium
TAGGAGCTGGCCATGACTCGGGGACATTTTGCTGAACTATCGCAACAGAACCCTTGGAGGGCAGGAATACCTCACGAGAGTCCTTGACGTTCCCCTTCTTGAGATATCGTCAGGCGACCTCCGACCATACCTCTTGGCGGCAGCTCCCACCCAAGGCTAGCTCCAAACGGCCCCCCGCGATGCAAGCTCGGCGCGCGGGCGGGCAGGAGCGATCCGACGGGACGGATGGAGCCGCTCCGGCCGTCCGCGGCCGGATGCCAGGCGACATACGAGTCCATCATGGACGCGCGTAGCGCGGCCGTTGATGGACGTTCCCGGAGGAGCACTCCTGCCGCAAGCCCGCAAAAGCCGAGCGGCTTCTGTGACAGCGCTTGCTACTCGACCGGCTTGAAGAATCGCTTCCAGCGAATCGACGAAAACCAGTCGGCGACGCCGGATGGGCTGAGACCGCCGCGCGCCGGATCCCGCGACCACCAAATGACGAGCGCGCGGCCCTTGATGAGCTCGAAGGGCACGAAGCCCCACACGCGCGAGTCTTTCGAATTGTCGCGATTGTCGCCCATGCAGAAGTAGTGCCCCGGCGGAATGGTGACCGGACCGAAGTCCGAACCGTTCGAACGAATAGGCTCCTGATGCGTAAGGTGCGTCTTGCCGTCGAGATGCTCGAGCCAGACCTCGCAGAAGCGACGGTCGTCCTCGTCGGAGCCATCCCCTGCCGAGCACGGCTCGTGCAGCTCCTCGCGCGCCATGGGCTGTCCGTTGATGAAGACCTCGTTGTGCCGAACTTCGATCGTCTCGCCGGGTAATCCGACCACACGTTTGATATAGTCGATCGACTGGTCGGGCGGGTACTTGAAGACCACGACGTCGCCGCGTTTGGGCTTGCCCAGCTCCGCGATTTTCAGGTTCGTAAAGGGGATGCCGACGGCGTACGCGAACTTCGAAACGAAGATGTGGTCGCCCACGTCGAGCGTGGGAATCATCGAGCCCGACGGGATCTGAAACGCCTCCACGACGAAAGCACGCAGAAGCAAGGCCACTCCGAGCGCAAGCCCGATGGATTCGGCGTACTGGCGCCCTGCCGATTTGCGGGCAAAGGCCAAGTGCTCGTCCAACTTTCCGTCGAGATCGCTCAGCGCCTGGCGCAGCCGGTCCACCTGCTTGCTCCTGCGCGCGGCTTCGACCTCGTCGGCCGCCGCCCGCACGGTCGCGATGACCGACTCCGGAATGCGTAGTCGCTTCTTCTTCAGAATGCGCTTGGCCTCGCCCAAGAGTTGCTTGGCCTCGGCGTTGGCCTGACTCCGCTGCCGATACTCGCGCCAGCTTGCGAAAATGCCCATCAGTCGACCTTCAAAATGGCGAGGAACGCCTCTTGCGGAATCTCCACGTTTCCGACCTGCTTCATGCGCTTCTTACCCTCTTTCTGTCGTTCGAGGAGCTTTCGCTTGCGACTGATATCACCACCGTAGCACTTCGCCGTCACGTTCTTGCGCAGGGCCTTGACGACCGTCTTGGCGATGACTCGGGAACCGATGGAGGCCTGGATGGCGACTTCGAACTGTTGCATCGGGATGAGCTCTTTCATCTTGATGCACAGGTCGCGGCCTTTGACGTACGAAGTCTCGCGGTGGACGATCGCCGAGAGCGAGTCGACGCGATCGCCGTTGACCAGCAAGTCGAGCCGAATGAGGTCGGCGGGCTTGTAATCCTTCGGCTCGTAATCCAGAGAAGCGTAACCGCGCGAGATCGACTTCATGCGATCGTAAAATCCGAACACGACCTCGGTCAGCGGCAAATCGTAGCGGATGATGACCCGGCGTTCGCCGAGATAGGTAAGGCCCGTCTGGGTTCCGCGGCGCTCTTCGCAGAGCTTGATGAGCCCTCCGACGAATTCCGGAGGCGTGTGAATGGTGGCCGCGATGAGCGGTTCTTCGATGCGCTCGATGTCGCCTTCCGACGGAAACTTCGCAGGATTGTCCAGCTCGGTCACCGTGCCGTCGCGACGAACGACACGAAAGCGCACGGTGGGCGCCGTGGTGATGAGATCGAGGTCGTACTCGCGCTCCAGTCGCTCCTGCACGATTTCCATGTGCAAGAGGCCAAGAAAGCCGCAACGGAAACCGAAGCCGAGCGCCGCCGACACTTCGGGCTCGCGGCTGAACGAGGCATCGTTGAGGCGAAGCTTGTCGAGGGCATCGCGCAGGTCCTCGTAGCGCGCCGGATCCGTCGGGAAAATTCCCGCGAACACCATCGGCTTGGCGGGCTGGAATCCGGGCAGAGCGCTCTCGCACGGCTTGCTCGCCTCGGTAATCGTGTCGCCCACGCGCGCGTCGGCGACCTCCTTGATGGCGGCGGTCAGAAAGCCCACTTCGCCGGGCCCGATCTCGTCTACCTCCTTCGGAAAGGGAGCAAAAGCCCCAAGACCAACGGTCTCGTAGTCGCGTCCGGCGGCCAGCAGGCGGATCTTCTGCTTCGGCCGCAAGGTGCCGTCGACCACGCGGACCAGAAGAACCACGCCGCGGTAGCTGTCGTACCAGCTGTCGAGAAGCAAGACCTTGAGCGGCCGCTGCGCGTCCCCGACGGGCGGCGGAACGCGCTCAACCACCGCCTCCAGAATCTCCTCGATGCCCCGACCGTCTTTGGCGGAAGCCAAAATGGCCCCCGAGGCGTCAATGCCGATGACGTCCTCGATTTGGCGTTTGACGTTTTCGGGGTCGGCCGAGGGCAGGTCTATCTTGTTGATCACCGGGACGATGGCGAGGCTGTGCTCGGAAGCCAGGTAAACGTTGGCCAGCGTCTGCGCCTCGACCCCTTGCGACGCATCCACCACCAGCAGCGCCCCTTCGCAAGCGGCGAGCGAGCGCGAGACCTCGTAGTGGAAGTCCACGTGGCCGGGCGTATCGATCAGGTTCAGCTCGTAGGTTTGCCCATCCT
>CAZTTW010000776.1:0-2928 GCA_964616265.1 uncultured Myxococcales bacterium
TTCGCCGCCGCGCTTGCTCCAGGGCGCTCGCCTCGTCGCCTTTGTTGGCGGGCGACTTTTCCTCGGCGTCGGGCGCGACCTCGGCCGGACCTTCTTCCTTTTCTTCGTGCGGAGCGCCGGCGCCGCCCGGGCGGCCCATGCCGCCCATGCCGGGGCTCATGCCGCCCATCTGTGCGAACGCCGGCGTGGCGCCGACCATGACGACGGTGAAGGGCAGGCCAATCGCCAGCCAAGAATTCAAGTTGCCTGCCTTTGAAGACATTCGATGGACCTCGATCTTTCGTGGTGTGCCGGAGAGCAGCACCTTATAGCAAGAGCCTGCTTGGGCGGAAACCCCTACGAGAACGTAGGACCGAAAAGCCGTGTTTTTCTCGAAGCCCTGCCAGCGACCTTTGCGGTTTGGCTGCCGCAGCACCTGCTTCGCCGACCCGCGCTGGGCGGGACGCCTTTGCGAAAGGGTGGCCGTCGTCTGAAACGGAAATTTTTTGTGGTCGCCATCTCCGCGCGCCTTCACTTCGGGTACATTTGAAGGGTGACCCAGAATCAGCTTCGCCGCGCATGCGGTCAGCTCCTCTCCGTCGGTTTCGACGGGCTGTCGGCGCCGCCCGAGCTTTTGGATCGCATCGCCCGCTCGGAAATCGGCGGCGTCATGCTTTTTCGCCCGAACATCGAATCACCGGCGCAGGTCGCTGCCCTGGTGACGGCGTTGCGCTCCAGCAGTCCGCCGACCGCGCCGCTCGTGGTCTCCGTCGATCAAGAGGGCGGTCTCGTTCAGCGTTTGCGAAGCCCTCTGACCGTCTGGCCCGACATGGCCAGCGTCGCAGCCGCGGGCGACGTGCAACGGACCCGCGCCGTCGGCTGCGCCTTGGGCGGCGAATTGGCAGCTCTGGGCATCGGTTGGAATTTTGCGCCGGTCCTCGACGTGCACACCAACCCGCGCAATCCGGTCATCGGGAACCGCGCATTTGGCAGTACCGTGGATATCGTGACCGACCACGCGCTCGCGCTTTGGCGAGGGCTGCACGACGCCCGCGTTCTCGGCTGCGGCAAGCATTTTCCCGGACATGGCGATACGCACGCGGACTCGCACCTCGAGCTGCCCAGGGTCGAGCACGACCAAGCGCGCTTGCAAGCCGTCGAGCTGGCGCCCTTCGCGGTGGCGGTGCGCGCTGGGATCGAGTCGCTGATGACCGCCCACGTGCTTTACCCTGCGTGGGACGCCAAGCGTCCAGCGACGTTGTCACGGCGAATTTCGTACGACATTCTTCGCGGCGAGCTGCGATTTGCCGGACTTCTGGTCAGCGATGACTTGGGCATGCGGGCCGTGGCGGATCACTACACCGTCGAGGATCTGGTGGTGGAAAGTCTGCTGGCCGGCGTCGACCATTTCCTGGTTCGCGAACCCGTTGATCGCCAGATACGAGCCTTCGAGGCGCTGGTCAAAGCAGGTGAGGCACGGCTCGAGGTGCGCGCGCGCATCGAGGAAAGCGCAAAGCGTGTCTCGCGTTTCAAGGCACAGCTCCGAGTGCCCATGCCGGTTTCTGCCGACGTGCTGCCGTCCCTGCTCGGCACAAGGGAAAGCCAGTCCCTCGCCGCTTCGTTCACCCGGATCACGCCGATTTCCGTCGCACGCTCGCCGGTGGTCGACGGGTAACCGCACGGCTGCCCTTTCAGGGTTCCCATTGCAATCTTCCCCAGGCATTCTTCGCCGGTGATTCGCTTCCGCTCGACGAACGTGCGCCTTTGGCTTGGCCTGTGCCTCGCCATCGTGGCTCCGCGCGCGTACCTGGCCGTGTCCGATCAGGGCATGGTTTGGGCGGACGAAATTTTCCAGACGCTCGAGCAGGCACATCGGCTGGCGTTCGGCTACGGGCTCGTGCCGTGGGAGTTCAGGCAGGGCGCGCGTTCGTGGATTCTGCCAGGTATTCTCGGAGCGCTGATGAAGGCGTTGGCTTTCGTCGGCGTAAAGACGGGGCTGGGGCTTGCCGTCGCGATCAAGTTGCTCTTTGCCGGGCTGGCAGCGGCGACGTTCTATCCTCTGCTGCGGATCTCGCAGGCCCTGGCCGGGCTTTTGGCGGCCGTCCTGCTCGCCGCGACGGCGGCACTTTTCCCGGCCGCCCTTATTTATGGCAGCCGAGCCATGACCGAGGTGGCGACGGCTCCTCTCTTGGCGTGGGGCATCTGGCTTTTGTGGCCCTTTGGCATGGGCCCGGCGACCAAGAACGTGGTGACCGCGCTGCCGATGCGCGCTCGCTGGATGGCCGGGCGTAGACTGGCACTGGCGGGCGCCTTGTTTGGCCTCGCCACCGTGCTTCGCTATCAGAATCTCGTCGTTCTTGCGCCCATCCTCTTGATCGTGGCCATTCGCTCACGCTGGCGGTCGGCGCTGTGGCTGGCGTTGGCGATGGGCGTGGTGCTGCTGGCCGGCGGTCTGCTCGACTGGGCGACCTGGGGCAAGCCTTTTCAGTCGCTTGTGGTCTACATTCGCTTCAACCTTTTCGAAGGGGGAGCCAACCAGTGGGGCGTTTCCAAGCGTAGCTTCTATTGGGAAGCCCTCCGGGCGACGAGTGGCCCGGCTTTCGTTGTCGTGCTGGTCGGCTTCGTGGCGGGCCTTCATCGGACCTGGCAAATCGCACTGCCCGTGCTCGTGTTCATCGTCGCGCACTCGGTGATTTCGCACAAAGAGCTGCGTTTTCTGTATCCCGTCCTGCCACTCTTCCTACTGTGCTCGGCAGTCGGGCTGGGATTGCTGCTCGGCAAGCTGCTGTTGTCGCGGAGTTGGCGCCGAGCGGCTACGGCTGCGCTTGCACTGCTTTTGCTCTTCGCTTTTGGCTTGCGGTCGCTCCGCGTGACCTTCTCGGACATCGGCCAAGTCATGCTCAGCCCCGAGATAGGTGGTCCTACTTCGCGCTTGGTCTGGGGCGCCTT
>CAZTTW010000777.1:0-2920 GCA_964616265.1 uncultured Myxococcales bacterium
CGCCGACAATCTCGACGACCGCTGATTCGCGTCCGATCTGCGCCACGCGGCCGCGTACGGTGTCACCGACGCTCGCGTGACGGACGTCGGCGTCGCGCTTTTCAAACTCGGCCAATAGCGAAGCAAAGTCCTGTTCCTTCTCGTTCATGGAACCCTTCATACTCGTTCCGCAGCGGACCTTCCAGTCTTCCAATCCAAGCGGATTGCCGACCTCCCGCGCGGATACGTAGTACAATGGTGCCATTGGCCGTGCAGAAGTAGCCGCAACACCATGACGATGAAGAAGACCGTCCAAGTGCCCGTGACCAGTGATGGCGTTCCGATTGTCGTCGAGGCTCAGCCACTCGACCGAACTCGCGAGCTTGAGCCCGAAGAACCCGACGGCGCCGCGGCTCCCCGCGAAGTCGTCGACGAAGAAATCACGGTTCCCGTGCAATCGTCCATCGAAAGCACGGTGACCTTCGAGATGCTGCGTCTGCAGTCGACGGAAGACGACGAGGATTAAGAGGAGGAGGCGGGAAGGGTTCATGGGACAGCAGCCATCCGTTACCGCCGAGACCGCGCTCTTGCGTGTGCTCATCAACGGCGAGTGCGACGGCGCGGAGCTCATTCGCAAGGTTCGCGACTGGACGGATGGTGCTATCGATCTCGACGAAGCCGGATTCCAAGCAGCGATCGCCGATTTGCAAAAGAAGGCCTTGGTCGAGTCGAAAGCAGGCTCGACGGATAAGCGCAGCGGCCAAGAACGCCAGACCTGGGCGCTTACGCCTGACGGCCAAGCTGCCGCCATGGAGATTCTGGCCGCCAGCCTGACCCGCAATAGCTGAAGACAGCCTCGGTACGCCGCTACGACGATCCCTTGAGCCGGTGCAGTCGAAGCATGTTGGTCTGAAACGGTTCCTGGCCCATCACCATGCCGAAGGTAATCACGACGTTGTCGCCGGTGGCGGCCAATTGATGGCGCAGAAGCTCGCGCTCGGTTTGCTCGACGACGCCGGCCACGCCTTGCACCCATTCGCCGTGCAAGGGCCGAACACCCCACAAAAGGCCCAGGCGATTCAGGACTCTTTCGTGTCGCGAGAACGCAACGATGGCCGCCAGCGGCCGTTGCGCCGAGAGCAGGTTCGCAGAACGACCGCTCTCCGTGTACACCGCAATCGCCGCCAGCTGCAAGTCCTCGGCGATTTCCGCCGCCGCATCCGCGATCGAGCTGGAAAAGGTCCGCTCGCTGACGTCGGGCCGATCCTTGCCTTCGGTCAGGTAGTTCTCGTTGCGCTCGATCTCGTCGATGATGGTGCCGAGTACCTTGACCGCCTCGACGGGATAGTCGCCCACCGACGTCTCGGCGGACAACATGACGGCGTCGGTTCCATCGAGGACGGCGTTGGCGACGTCCGACACTTCGGCACGCGTCGGCCGCGGGTTCTTCACCATCGAATCGAGCATCTGCGTCGCCGTGATGGCCGGTTTTGCCCGCAGCTTGATCTCTCGCAGGATGCGTTTCTGAACGAGGGGTACCTTTTCGTGCCCGGCCTCGACGCCCAAATCGCCGCGCGCCACCATCACGCCGTCCGAAACGTCGAGAATCGTCTCGAGGTTCGTCACGGCTTCGGGCTTTTCGATCTTGGCGATGATCGGAGTCCCGCCCGATAGCGCCCTCGCCTCTTCGATGTCACTTGCGTTGCGCACGAACGACAGCGCGAACCAGTCCACGCCTAGCTCGCGACCGAACACGATGTCCCTTTTGTCTTTTTCGGTCAGCGCCGGCACGGACAGCTTCGATCCCGGCAGATTCATGCCCTTCTTGTCTTTCAGCACGCCGCCATCGACCACACGACAAAGGACATCGTCGCCGCTCACCGACTCGACCCGCAGTTGCAAGAGCCCATCGTCGAGGAGAATCGGATCGCCAGCCTTCACGTCGCGGGCGAGCGGCAAATAGGTATGGGGGATGCGCTCGGCCGTTCCGAGAAAATCCGCCGCCGAAAGAACGATCGCCTTGCCCTTTTCGAGCAGCACCTGTCCGCCCTGCATTTTGCCGACGCGAATCTTCGGGCCGCAAAGGTCGGCGAAAACGGTAATCGGCCGACCGACTTGTTTCGCGGCGATGCGAACGTCGCTGTACATGGCTCGATGGGCGTCGTAGTCGCCGTGCGAGAAATTGAGCCGTGCCACATCCATGCCGGCGTTCATCAGCTCGACCAGACGGGGAACGCCTGCCGTTGCAGGACCCAGCGTACAAACGATCTTAACCTTGCGCATCGCCTACCTCTTTGAACATAGCGATGAGCATGGTCGCAGAAGGTGGCGCTGCGCTCAAGCGAGCGGAGGCGAAGCGAACCGACTTCCCATCCTCGTGGATCCGTTTTCTCGACGGATCGCCACGGCGCTTCCAAAGGATCGGCGACGATGTACTTTACCGCGTCAGGGGGCTGGAAATAGTTTCCGGCGCCTGTATGATGCGCCCGCAGTCCAACGTCAGACTTGTGGAGGACAATCGAAATGAAGCGTCTACTCATGGTTCTTTCAGTGTCAGCGGCATTGCCCCTTTCGGGTGTTGCGTTCGCGCAAAGCAAGCCCGCGGCGGCGCCCGCGCCAGCGGCCAAGGCAGCTCCAGCAGCTCCTGCTGCGGCAGCCGCCAAGCCGGTAGCGGCTGCGGAAAAGCCAGCGGCCGAGGAAAAGGCGAAGGATGCGAAGGCAGAAAAGGCCGAGAAGGCCGAAGCTGCCAAGGCCGAGAAGGCCGAGAAGGCTGCCAAGGCCAAGGAAGACAAGGAAGCCAAGGCCGCCAAGGCCAAGGAAGACAAGGAAGCCAAGGCCAAGGAAGCCAAGGAGAAGGCCGAAGCTGCCAAGGCCGAGAAGGCCGAGAAGGCCGCCAAGGCCAAGGAAGACAAGGAAGCCAAGGCCAAGGAAGCCAAGGAGA
>CAZTTW010000778.1:0-2919 GCA_964616265.1 uncultured Myxococcales bacterium
GCCACGGCGGCGTGCTTGTCGCGGAATTCCTGGCCGTAGTTTTCGGCGAAGTCCTGCTGCCCGGCTGCCAGCGCGGCCACGATGTCCTCGGGAACGACGGTCTTGCTGACCGCAAGCAAGCGCACGCTGTCCGGCGAACGACCGGCAGCGGCCAACCCGTCCGCCACCCGATGCCGAACTGCCTGCAAATTGGCGGCGATTTCTTCTGCCCGGGTCATTGGGCGGCACCGAACGCGGGCGGCGGATAGCGCGGCAAGGCTTCGAGCGCACGCAGATCCGCTAGCACCTCGGCGACGGGCAAGCCGACCACACTGGTGAACGAGCCGCGGATATCGGTGACGAAGCAGCCGGCGATGCCTTGGATCGCGTAGCCGCCCGCCTTGCCGCGCCACTCGCCCGAGGCGACGTAGGCTGCGATTTCCTTCGGGTCGATCGAACGAAACGTAACGAAGGTCGTGACCAAACGTTCTAGTTTGCGCTCGCCGCGGCGAATGCAAAAGGCGGTGAGCACCTCGTGGCGGTGACCCGACAGCCTCCGCAACATCGCTTCCGCCTGATCCTCGTCGGCCGGCTTGCCCAGAATTTCCTGCCCGATGGCCACGACGGTATCGGCGGCCAGCACGGCCAGCGTGGGCGCGCCCAGCCGCGCTACCGAGGCGTCGCACTTTTCCGCCGCGACGCGCACGGCGTAGTCCCGTACAGCCTCGCCCTCGCGCACGGACTCGTCGAGGTCGACCGACTCCACGGTGAGCACCAGGCCCAAGCTTTCCAGCAGTTCGCGGCGCCTCGGCGAGGCAGAGGCAAGAATGAGATCGGGAATACGGTTCACGGTGCCGAGGAGTATAGCGTTCTATCCCCAATGGGTGGCACGAACTCAAGTCGGGAGCCCAAACACCGATAGCAGCTTAGTGCGACGACAGCAGGGCAGACTCCCCATGTCCGAGCGGACGGTGACCAAGGCCACGACCGTAGGCGCCGAGGTGCCCATTCTCTCGCTCTTTGACCGCGTGCTTAGGCTAATCGTACTGGCTGGCATCTACGGCGCCCTGCTGGCACTCCTGGTGGTGTCGAGAGACTTCACCGTGTTCCCCTACGTTTTTCTTCCAACCATTCTCGTGCAAGCAACCGTGGCCCTTACCGTACCGGCCTTCTTGCTGCTGGTCTGGCGACAGCCCATCTTCCGACCTCGACGCTCGTGGCTTTCCGTTGCTGTCGGCGCCTACTTCGTGGCGCTCTCGATTTCCTGCGCCTTCGCGTTCAATCGACACCGTTCGTTCTGGGGATCGCAAGATAGGATGGGGGGCCTCTTCACGCTGGCCTATTTCATCGTCTGGTACGTGATGGCAACGTCGCTGCTGCGGACGTGGCGAGATTGGCGAAGAGTACTCCACTGGCAAGTGGTGCTCGGGCTATTCGTGTCGCTGGCGGCGCTCCACGATCTTGGCGATCCGCGCGTCGACCGGATCTCCGGCGTGCTTGGCAACCCCATCTACTGTGCCACCTACGAAGTCTTTATCCTCGGCATCCTGGCTCTGCTTTGGATTCGCACCCAAAGCTGGGCGCTGCGATCGCTCTACGCGATCGGCGCCATCGCATCCTTCGTCACGCTCTTGCTTACGGGATCGCGAGGCCCGCTGCTCGGCGTTGTTTGTGGCTCGATTGTGGCGGTGCTCGCGTGGACGGTCGGCGGTCGTCATTGGCGGTTCCTTGGCGCCACGGTGGGTTCCCTCCTACTGGCTGGCGTTGGCTACGCTTGGGCGGTGCGCGTAGGGCCGGCCTGGACGCACGTGCAGCACCTTTTCAGCAAACCCTCCGATGAGATGCGGCCCATGATCTGGTCGATTGCTCTCGCTGGGTTTCGCAGTCGCCCACTGCTCGGCTGGGGACTCGACAACTTCGAAGCGGTTTTCGACGCGCACTTCCTTCCGCGGATCATTTGCAATGGTACCTACGACCAATGGACGGACATCGCCCATAGTCTGCTGTTCGAACACCTTTCGACCACCGGTGTTTTGGGGACGCTGGCCTTCGCCACAATCGGCGTCGCATTCGTGCTGTCTCTGCTGCACGCCGTTCGCCAAGGATGGATGGAGGCCCGCGCCTTTTACGTTCTTGTCGGAATTCTCACCGCCTACCTCGTGCAGGGTCAGTTCATCACCGACAGCCCCAGCTCTCACTCGATGCTCTTCTTGCTGCTCGCCGTCGGCTGCGCAGGCGGTTTTCCCGAGTTCGCGGTCAAGGCCAAGGCGACCGTGCAATCCAGAATCCAGCAGCCCAGAGTGGCGCGCTCCCGCGGATTCTCACTATTGGCGCTGGCGGCTCTTCAGGCGGGCGGCGTTCTTCTTGCTTGGTACGGCTCGATTTTGCCGGCGCTAGCATCGCACGCCAGCCTCCAGTCTACCCTAGCACTCAAGCAAGGTGGTTGCGGTGCGATGCTGGAAAGCGCACGCCGCGCTGCCGCCATGCCGACACCGTGGTCCGAGGATCAAGTGAGCGTCCTCGCCTACGCCCTGCGCGACTTCACCAAGGAGGACAAGCTCCAGGCATGCCCCCAGTGGCGCGACATCTACGAGATTGTCGAACAAAAGGCTGCTGCCGTCTACGCCGGACATCCTTAACATTTCCGGTTTCGTGGAGTCCAGCCGGCACTGTCGTACATGCTCGGCCTTATGTCTCACGATCGAGCTTTGGTCGACGAGGCCCAACGACTCTACGAGGCGTTGATTGCGGGCAGCCCGCAAAGGCAGCTGTATCGCTACCGCTTCGCCAGCCTGCTCGCCGACACGGGCCGCGTGCTGGCGGCTGACGATCAGTTGGCTCAGGCGGTTGCGGCGGATCCGAACATGGGCGAGTCGGTTTGGAGGCTGGGGATGCTTCGCTGGCAGCGCGAGAGCCAGGTCCAGGCCGGCTCGAAAATGG
>CAZTTW010000779.1:0-2918 GCA_964616265.1 uncultured Myxococcales bacterium
GCACCAAGTTGAATCTCGCGCGGGCTAGGCAAACGCGTGGGGAGCCGCCGAGCTTTACTCGGCGCGGACCATCACAATCGGCTAGAACATCAGGCCGACGTTGAAGTGCGTGCGCCAGGTATCGTCGCCCGGGTGCCGGTTAATCGGAACTGCGAACGAGAGGCTGAGGTCGCCGACCGGCAATTTGATGATGAGCGGGGAAAATCCGACGCCGTGGCGGAAGTCGGTGGCGGACAGGTCGGCGAGCGAATAGCCGACCACGCCGCTATCGAGAAAGACCGAACCGTAGAGCGGCGGCGAAATCGGAAACTGCAGGTCGATATTTTGGAGAATACGCAGATTGCCGCCGAGCGGTTGGTACTGCACGTAACTGGCGGTGGGTGTCGACGTTCCATTGCCAAGCATCGGCTGGGCAATGGTTTCGGTCAGCGCGTGGTCGAGCTGGTAACCCCGGATGGTCGTATCACCGCCGGCGAAGAAACGCTCCACCTTGGGTAGGAGGTCCGAGCCACCCAGCGGAATTCCCTGATCGTACCGAATGCTGTAACGCAAGCTGAGCCACGACAAGAGAGGCACGACCGAGAGACCGCGGGCGTAGAGCTTGATGAAGCTATCCTGAGCCACGTCGAAGAAGAAGGCCGGCAGCGCCACCTCGACGCCGGCGGCGACTTTGAAGCCGCGGGCAGGGACCAGCACGTGGTCCAAGCGATGCCATTCCACATCGGCGCTGAGGCTACTGACGAACGTTCCGATGCGCGCCGTGGTCTGATCGTCGAAGGCGCCTTGCCGCGCACTGCGCTCCAAGAGCTCGGTGCGCGACGTGTTTCGCAGATTGTAGCGAACGTTCGCATCAACCCCGGGGTACATCTCGCGTGCAAAACCAAACGAACCACTTCCCGAGTGGACGTCGCCCAGTCGCAGGGTCGCTTGCTGGAGGTAGGCCGCGACAATTTCCATGCGCACGAGCGTACCCAAGAAGCGGGGGTTCAAGAAATTGCCCGTCACGCTCTTCAGCGTGGAGCCGTAGGCGCCCTGCGAGGTGAGCGTCCAGCCGTGGCCAAAGAGATTGCGATGCTCGTAGCCTACGGTCCCGTAGATGCCGACGTATGGAAAGGATCCGTCGGGCGGCGCTTGATCCGTCGATGCGCCACCGCCGACGCGAATCACGCCCCAGTGGTCATGGCGTTCCTCCACCTCGACGAGCATCGGCACGACGGGATCGGTCGGTGTGGCGGAAGGGAAGCTCAGCGGGCTGGGGTTGTTGAAGAGTTGGATGAGCGCCAGATTGCGTCGTGCGCGTTCTTCCCTGAGGGTGGTCAAAAGGTCGCCCTCGCGAAGCTCGGCCCACGTAAGGATGGTCTTTTCCGTCGTGAGGAAATTGCCGCGGACGAACGTGGGACCTACGTGCACCTGTGGTCCCAGCTTGATTCGCCACGCGATATGCATCTGGTCGCCATGCCGTTCGGACTTCGCTTCGACCTGCGCGTAGCGGTAGCCCTCGTCGCCGAGAGCACGCTTGATGCGATTTTCATCGCGCTTGACCAACGCCGGCTGGTAGGGCGCGCCCATGATCGTGCGTAGAGAATCCATGAAGAACGCATCATCCCGAGGCATGGATTCGTTCGGTTCTACGCACTGGAATTCCATGCCCGCGACCCAGACGAGCGTGCCCTCGTCGATGAGGAAACGGACGAAGAGGCTGTCGGCGTTGCGCCAAACGTCTTCCTCGGTCCCTGCGATGGTGCTTGGCAGTGGCCGCCACGCCCCCGGTCTGGGCGCGATCTCTGCGTGCACCTTGGTCTCGGGATAACCGACGGAGGCGTAGTAATCCGCGAGAGTCTCCACGTCGAGGGTCATCTGGCGGAGGCTGGCGAAGCCGCCCTCGCCAAGCCCGATCGCGCCCAGGAAGGGATAGACCTTGGTGCGCACGCGGTCGGCCAGCACGTCGGAGGGAATGGAGCGATTGCCCTCGAAGGAAACGCCGCGCACTTTGAGCGACGGGCCTTCGTCGATGACGAAAACCATGCGATCCGACTGCTCGGAAATGCGTTCGCGTCGCCAGGTGACCTTGACGAGCATGAAGCCACGTTCGTGGTACGAGCTCTCGATGGCCGCCGCGCTGGAGGCGGCTTCGACGTCATCGTAGGCGCCGTGCTTGAGCAAGGTCAGCGAATCCTGCAGAGACGCGGCCGAGCGACTGTGGTTTCCTTCGAATGCCACTTCGACGTGGCGCCGCTCGTGTACGTTAATGTTCAGACGAACGTTCTTCGCCGTGCGGTCGATGCTGGTGTCGGGATTGAAATCGTCCTGCACCCGCACGCCGGGAAATCCAATGCGGCGATAGTGTGCGGTGAGGCTGGCGGTGTCCTCACGCAAAACGCTTCGACTGAACGGCGCCGGTACCAGCCACAGGAATCGCCAGTTGCCATGTCGAAAACCGTCGGCGATGTCGTCAGCGGGCAGGGCGGTCGCGCTGGTGACATTCAAGGGGCCCAGCGGATAGGCAGGACCGAGGTCGATACGCACGAGCAAGGTGATCCCGGCGGGAAGCTTAGCGTCGTCGTACAGCTCAATCTTGACCTTGGCTTCCCAGTACCCCTGCGAGCGCAAGAGCTCCCGCACGTGGTCGGCTTCGGTCGCAAAGAATGCGTCTCGCTCGGAGCCCGCGGGAAGGAGCTTCTGGCCCGGCCGGATGCTGAGCTTGCCGATGATGTCGAGCTGGCGCACGCCTCCGTTGCCGGTCACGAAAACGCGGCGCAGCCGGTCGTGCGCACGCAGCTTAACCTGCAAGACCACGCTATCTGCGGTTCGCACCGACTCGACCGTGGCCGAGTAGCCGATGAGTTCCAGCAAATGCTTGATCCGCGGAATGGTGCCGATCGGGGTGCCCACGCGATCGGCGTCGCCTGCCGGTACAA
>CAZTTW010000780.1:0-2918 GCA_964616265.1 uncultured Myxococcales bacterium
TCCAAGCACAGCAGTGGTCACGCCGTCGACGTCAATCCGCGCATCAATCCCATGATCGTGGGAACCGCGGTATTTCCGCCGAGCGCGGCTGCTTTCGTCGACCGAAAGAAGGCGGCCCCGGGGTCGCTTCGTCCGGGTGATCCCACCGTGCGCACCTTTCTTCGTTACGGCTGGACCTGGGGCGGGGCCTGGCAGTCCATGAAAGACTATCAGCACTTCGAGAAGTAACAGGCTGCGTTGTTCTGGAAGATTTTCGTCTTTTTGTGACTCGAAGGGCTTGTCCTCGGCCACGGCCCACTGGATCATGCGTACTGTCCCGGACGTCGAGGCTCCCGTCGTGATTCGCGGAAAGAAAGTCGTGGTTGTCATGCCCGCTTACAACGCTGGCAAGACCTTGCGTGCCACGTGCGCCGAGGTTCCCGCGGACATCGTCGACGAAATCATTCTGGTCGACGACGCCAGTCGCGACGAGACGGTGATGGTGGCGAAAGACCTCGGTCTCAAGACCGTCGTTCACCCCAAGAATCGCGGTTATGGTGGCAACCAGAAATCCTGTTACAAAGCCGCGCTCGAAGCCGGCGCAGACATCGTCATCATGTTGCACCCGGACTACCAGTACACGCCCAAGCTGGTGTCGGCCATGGCCTACATGCTGGAATCCGGGCTTTACGACGTGGTGCTCGGCTCGCGCATCTTGGGCGGCCGAGCGCTCAAGGGTGGAATGCCGATATACAAATACATGAGCAACCGTTTCCTGACGATGGCTCAAAACATCCTGATGGGGGCCAAGCTTTCCGAATACCACACCGGCTACCGCGCATTTACGCGCAGGGTGCTCGAAACCGTCCCGGTCGAGCGCAACTCCGACGACTTCGTTTTCGATAACCAGATGCTCGCGCAAATTCACTTCATGGGCTTTTCCATCGCCGAAGTGACGTGCCCGGCCAGGTATTTCAAAGAAGCATCGTCCATCAATTTCGCGCGCAGCATGCGCTACGGTCTAGGTTGCCTGTGGACGGCCTTGCTGTTTCGGCTGACCAAGATGGGGATCCACCAAGCCCGAATTTTCAAAACCTGATTCGAAGACGCATGCGCAGTTTCGTTTTTTCTCTCGTGTTGCTCGTGGCTCTGCCTTTTGCGTGCAGGATGGACGCCTCCGGCCTGGGGTCTGTCCGAGTTTCCGGTAGTGGCGGGCACGTCGGTGCAAGCGGAGGCGCCGAGGACGCCGCGGTGGCGGGAGTAGTCGTGAGCGGCGGCGTCGGTGGCAGTCTCGCGGACGCGGCCCGCGCCGCAGACTTGGCTAGCAACGTCGGTGCGGGCGGCACGGCCGACGTTGGTACGGGCGGCTCTTCCCGTGCTCTGGGTGGCGCCGTCGGCACGGGAGGCGAATCGCTTCCCGGAGGCGGAACGCTCGGCAGCGGTGGCGCCGTTCCGTCGGGAGGCGTGATCTCGTCAGGCGGGGTGCCTGACACCGGTGCCTCGATCGTGCTCGGCGGCACGTTAGGGGTAGGCGGGATAGCGAGTGCTGGCGGCGTCTCCGGCGCAGGTGGCACGTCGAATGCCATGCCTGATGCCTCCTCGGTAGAGGGCGATTCGGGCTATTCCTCCGCCTCGCCACCGCCTCCCACTCCGGCCTCCTTATGTGCTGACCGCGGTGGCACCTATCAAGCTTCTGGCTGCGTTTTCGACTGTCATGCGCCGAGCTCGTGCTCGACGATCGTCACTTGCCCGCGCGACCAAGCGTGCAAGGTCGACTGCGGCGCGGGTGGCTGTGCGGCTGGGGTGGACTGCTCTGCCGCTACGGGTTGTGCCGTCACTTGCAGCGGCGGCAACGCATGCGCCGGCCCCATCCAGTGCTCAGGCACGAGTTGCCACGTCACCTGTGGCGACAACACGTGCAGCGGGAGCATCACCAGCAACGCCGCGGCCTCGCAAATCGTGTGCGCGGGACAGGACAGCTGCACGAGTGCGATTACCTGCTCGGGGGACAGCTGCGCCACGACCTGCGCCGGAAACGGCTCCTGCCGTGCCGGCGTGTCCACCTACGCCTCGACCAACACGGTCGCTTGTACGGGGCGCGGATCCTGTGCGCAAAGGGTCCAGTGCGCCGGTGCCACCTGCACCATCAACTGTTCTGGGCAAGGAGCCTGTGCTGCTGGGACGACGTGCAATGCGGGTAGCTGCCGCTAGCTCCGCTGCAAGGCAGCCGGGCAGATGCCCAGGTTCTGGCTGTCTCGGCCTCAAGAACGGTGTTATGGTTTGGCGTCCGCGCGCGTCTCTGCCTCAGGGGGCTTGCGTGTGTTCCCATCATAAAATCAACGGGCATTGACACGGTATATGGAAGGCTTTCCGCGACGCTTCGGTGGGTATGTCCTGGTCAAACCCTTGGCGCGCGGGGGTATGGGAGCGCTGTATCTGGCGCTGCACGGCCAGCGCGGAATGGAAAAGCTGTGCGTGGTCAAGACCGCGCTGCCCCACCTGATCGAGAAAGGCTACCTGCAGCGGTTCAAAGACGAGGCGAAGGTCGTCGTGCGTCTGTCGCATGGCAACCTGGTCGGCGTCTTCGATGCGGGCCAAGTCAAGGGCGAGATTTTCCTCGGCATGGAATTCGTCGAAGGAAAGGATCTGCGCGCGGTGTGGAATCGCTGCGCGCAAAAGGGCATCGCGTTTCCGCTGCCCGTGGCGGTTCACATCGTCAAAGAGCTTCTGCGCGGTCTCGGCTATGCGCATACCTTCGAAGGCCTCAAGCTCGTCCATCGCGACGTCTCGCCACCCAACGTCCTCTTGTCGTACTCGGGCGAGGTGAAGCTGACCGACTTCGGTCTCGCGACCTCGACGCTGAAGCTGGAAAAGACGGCGCCCGGCGTGGTCTACGGCAAGGTCAGCTACATGGCGCCCGAGCAGGCGCGCGGCGAGCT
>CAZTTW010000781.1:0-2913 GCA_964616265.1 uncultured Myxococcales bacterium
GTTACCGAGTCTCTACGTCAGCGCGTGACCTCGTCGGGGATGTTTCGCCTGGTGCAAGGCCGCGACTTGGTCGAGGTAAAGCTCGTCTTCAGCTGTGCGGATGAAGCGCCGCCATGCATGACCCAAGCCGCGCAGAGTATCGGTGCCAACAAGCTGATTTTCGGCAGCCTGCAGCCCGTCGGGACCGACGCGTTCATCGTTACCATCAAGCTCCTCGACGCCGAGCGAGGCGTGGTCGAGTCGTGGGTGTCCGAACAAATCAGCAAGGCGCAAGCAACGCCCGTGGGGTTGCGCGCGCCGGTGCAAAAGTGGTTCGCCACGCTCACCGGCCAGGCCCTGCCGGGCTCGCTGAAGATCGCGGGTGGCGTAGTCGGTGCGGCGGTCTTGATCGACGGCGTCCAGGCCGGATTGCTCGGCTCCGACGGCCTCATGGTGGCTGGCGTCGCGGGAGGCCAGCACCAGATCACGGTCAGCAAGACCGGCTACGAGAAGTGGGAGCGCAACGTGACGCTCGCCTCTGGCGCGACCGAGAAGATTCAGGTGCAGCTGAAGCCCATCGAGAAACCGTTGGAACAGGCACAGGCCGAGCCAGTTGCCGCCCCGGTCGAAACAGCGCCCACGCCGGCGCGCGAGCCGCCCAACCAGGGCTCGCGCGTAGGAGCCTGGGCGCTGCTCGGCCTTGGCATCGTGGGCGTCGGCCTCGGCGGCTATTCCAGTTACAAGGTAGGCAGCATCAACAGCAACCTTGATCCGTACCGGCGATACCCGTGCAGCGGCAGCGCCTTCGATTGCAACGCCAGCGGCAAACCGTTCACTGGTCCGCGGACGACCGATGAGCAAAACTACATTGATAGTCAGCAAAGCTCGGGCGACAACTGGAGCAAGGTCCAGTGGGTAGGCTACGGCGTCGGTGGCGCGCTGATCGTCACCTCGGCTGTGCTCTTCTACCACGGCTATTTCGGCAAGCCGGACGACACGGCATCGCGTGATACGAGCAGCAGGCTCGTCCTGCTGCCCTCCATCGGGCGAGACAACGTCGGCGCGCTGGCGTTCGTGGCGTTCTAAAAAAGCTCGGCGGCTCCCACGCGCCCGCGCGCTACCGACGCATGAGAATTCGCACGACCACGGTGGCGAGCACGCCCCACGCCGCGGTGGCGATCGGCCAATAGCGCGCGGCCTGCCGTCGCACCCGTGAGAACGTGCGCAAGCCAAGGCCCACGTTCACCGTCGACAGCACGAGCAGAAACGCCATCCAGAGGCGGCTCGATCCCGTGTGACGCTGTGGAGCCAACGCGTAGGTCAGCGCACCGACCAGAAACAGCGAGCCCAAGGCCAACTTGCCGATAGCCCAGCGCAAAGCCCGAGCGCGCAACTGCGCCGCTCGCACCTGGCGCAACGACCGCGGGCTGGCCCTGTCGGGCAAATCGGTCCGGGCGTCAAAGTCATGGTCGGCCATGGAAACCTGAAAACACTAGCCTTTGTCGCCGCCGCTTGCACGGTCGATCGCGTGCGTTGGGAACGCACCCAGGGTTCCCATCAAAATCAGCTAGAATGGCGGACCCTATGGCGGTTCCAACGCATTTGGTCCTGGACATCGAAACCATCCCCGACGCGGAGCTGTACACGCCGCCTCCGCCCAGCCCGGGGACCGAGCGGACGTTCCCGCCCATCTTCGCGTGCAAACCGGTCGTCATCGGCGTCATGTGGCTCGATGAGAATCTCGTCTGCAAGAAAGCTGGCACCATCGGCGAGGGCAAAGACGAAGGCGGCATGCTCGCGGACTTCGCCGAGTTCATGGCGAAATGGGAGCCAACCCTCGTCACCTGGAACGGACGCGGCTTCGATTTGCCCGTGCTCATGCTACGCAGCCTGCGCTACGGCGTGTCCGCGCCTTGGTACTACCGAAACCGCGACTATCGCTACCGCTACAGCAGCGAAGGACATCTCGATCTGTGCGACGTTCTCGCCGATTACGGCGCGACCCGCATGACGTCGCTGCACGGGGCGGCCCGACTGATCGGACTGCCCGGCAAGGACGGCGTGGACGGCAGCCAAGTCGAGGCGCTCTTCCGCACCGGCCAACTCGAAGCACTGCGCGGCTACTGCCTTTCCGACGTCGCGCAAACTGCGTTTCTGTTCTTGCGCTACCGGCTGCTCGCGGGTCTGCTGGATCGGGCAGGCTACGTGTCAGCCGCGACGGCCCTGCTCGCCTCGGTAGCCGCCGACGCGCGCTTGGCTCCCCTCGTGGCGCACATCGAACGTCCCCGGCTTCTGCTCGAGTAACCGGCATCTCGACGGCATCTCTAAGGAACGTGCGCTAGCATCGGCGAGCCCATGCGCATCCTGTTGGTCACGCCGCCGATGCTTCAGTTCAATACGGCCTACCCGGCCGTGCCGACGCTGGCGGCGTTCTTGCGCGACAAGGGCCACGACGTTGCCCAAGAGGATCTCTCGCTCGCCCTCGCTTTACGCCTTTTCTGCGCAAGCGGAGTGGCCGCGGTGGAAGAGATCCTGCGCAAGAAATCGCCCCGCCAGTCGCCGGATTCCGTCCGCCATTTCTTGCACCAGGCCGAGAAGATCCGCGCGGCCGTCGACGACGCCGTTCGCTTCCTGCAAGGACGGGCGCCCGAGCTTGGCGACCGCTTGTGCCGCCGCGGAAGCCTGCCCGAGGGCTCGCGTTTCAAAGCCATGCGCGGCCTCATCGGCGGCCAACCGCGCGACGTGGTGGCGCGCCACCGGGCCAGCCTGTTCCTCGACGAGATCGCGGATGCGGTTCGCGACGGTATCGATGACCGTTTCGAGCTTGCCCGCTACGCCGAGCATTTGGCCGCCGATGCGAGCGGCTTCGACGACTTGGCGCAAGCGCTGACCCGACGGCCGACCCTGCTCGACCGGTGGATCGACGAGCTCGCC
>CAZTTW010000782.1:0-2906 GCA_964616265.1 uncultured Myxococcales bacterium
CGGCGTCGACGGGAATGAGATAGCCCTGGGACTTGCCACTCGGCAGCTTGCGGGTCGCTCCGTGGCCGGCGAAGAACACGAACACGCGGTCCTCGCGCCCGATGCGCTTGCCGTCGGCCAGGGTATCGCCGAGCACGCCGAGGATCTTCTCCCGGGTGGCGTCGCCGTCGAACAAGGTCGTGATGTGATCGGGTGCGAAGCCGAACTTGCGCGTAAGGGTGTCCTGCTCGCCGCGCGCATCCGCCACCGCATAGGTGTGGCGCGGCCAGTTCTTGTTAGCGTTGTTGGCGATCACCACCGCCCAGCTCTCGCGATAAAGAGGCGCGCTGGCCAACGGAGCGCCCGCCGCCACCGCAGCTTCGCCCGAGCCGCCGCGCGTGGAGACGAAGTCCTTTCCATTCCACGCCAAGAACGTGTAGCCCTGCTTGACCAGCTCGTCGAGCACCAGCGGCACCGCCTCGGCGCTGCGGCCGTGGATGTCGTGGAACAGAATGATGCCGCGCTTTTCTTTGTCGACCTGCTTGAGCACGCGATCGGCAATCGAGAGCGGGATCGGGTCAGCCCAGTCGAGCGAATCGATATTCCACAGCACAGTTCGCATGCCGAGGTCGCTAGCTGCCTTGAGCACCATCTCGTTGCGCGCGCCATAGGGCGGCCGGAAAAGGTTCGGCTTGTCCTTCACCGCCGCGACCAGCGCCGTATTGGTGTCGCCCAGCTGTTCGTCCAGATGCAACTCATCGAGCTTGGGCAAGAAGGCGTGCGTGAACGTGTGATTGGCTAGCGTGTGGCCAGCGGCAAGCTCGCGCTGCGCGAGCGCGGTGGTCTTGCCCAAATTCCGCCCTACCTCGAAGAAGACGGCCTTGATGCCATAGCGTTGTAGGACATCCAGCATGGCCGGCGTGAATTTCGCCGAGGGACCGTCGTCGAACGTGAGCAGCACCGTCTTCTCCGCGAAGCGCTTTCCGGTGACCTGATCCTTGTCGTCGCGCCAGGGCAAGGAGCCGCCGCCGCGCGTGCCGGACTGCAAGGTTGCAAGCTCGTCCTTGAATTCCGCGAGCACGGCGTCGCGCGAAAGCTGGCTGCGGATGAATGCGAGATAGCTTTCCCAGGCCTCGCGCCGATCCACCATGCCGCGCGTGGGGAGGCGACCAAAAATCTTCTTCATCTCGTCGTCGTAGCGCGCCTGGATCCCGGCCAGCACACGCCGGTCGTCGAGGACGCGCGGCGAATCCGGCAGCTCGCCCAGGATGTCGGCAAAGACCAGCTTGTCGGCGTCGTGGAAGGCGGCATCGTTTTCCAGCTTGGCCAAGAACGCGCTGGCCGTGGCCTCGCCGCCTAGCACACGGGCGGCTAGCCCGTCGAGACGCTCTTGATTGCGCTCGCGCAGAAGCCACGCCGCAGTCACCACCGGGTCGTTCGGCTCGGGCGCATCGGCGAGCAGCAGAAGAGTTGCACGAAAGTCGCGCACGACCGCATCCATGACCGCAGCCAGATCGCTCGAAGCCGTCGAGGTCGCCGCGGGTTCTGTCTTCGAACAGCGGCAGTCAGTGGAAAGCAACAGCAGAAGGCCAAGCAGAAAGCGATGTATCACGAAGGCAGCATACCTTCGCCCGTCCCCTTGCGGAAGGTGGAGGCCGCAACCAGAGCTTCAGCCGCGCGCCAATCGCGCCATCATGGCCATCACGTCGAGCGGATCGCGACGCGAGCGATCGCCTTCTTGCTCGCGCCGGATCGCATCCACGTTGGCAACGAGGCGATGGGCGTCCAACCAGCCGCCGAAGTCCTCGGCGAGAGCCTGTCGTGCGATGTCCTCGGTGGTGGCACCCGTGCGGCGTCCGCGGTCGGTTAGCGCGACCAGGCGCTGCCAGTAATCCTTCGTGGCGCGCACGCCGCGAAGATCGGTCAGTGGACCGTGGCCGGGCACGACCACGTCCACGTCCAGTGCCAAGAGACGATCGCAAGCACGTATCCAGTTCTCGACCGGTCCTTCCCACATGATCGGATGACTTCCGGCAAACAAGATATCGCCCGTAAAGACGACACGGTCCGAAGGGACGTGAACGAGAACGTCGCCCTTGGTGTGCGCAGGGCCGACCTCGAGCAACTCGATGGTCTTCTCGCCAACCTGAAGGGTAAGATGGCCCTCGAACGTTTCGGTCGGCAGGGTCAGCTTGATGCCGCGAAATTGGAAGGAACCAAAACACTCGACCACGAACGCCGAAGACTCGGCGAGCGCCGGCAGGCGCGGCACGCGAATCCGGGAGAGAGCCGCAAGAAAGCGACGGAAGGGGCCGAGCCGGCTGAGCGTTCGGGCGCTCCCAACCAGCGTCGCCATGAGCTTCGGAGAAAACTCTTTCATCTCGAGAGCCGCTGCGCGCGAGCTGATAATCTTCGCACCGCGGACGAGCTGGTTTCCCCAGCAGTGATCGCCGTTCGCGTGGGTATTGACGACGGTGTCGGGCGTAGAAGACAGCGGCGTCGCCCGATGCATTTCATCGAGCATGGCCTGCGTGAGAGCAACATCGTACAACGTATCGACGAGTAGCGAAGCGCCGCCGCTCGTAACCAGCCCGGCATTGCTGTAGCCCCAGCTCCCGTGTTGCAAGTAAGCGTAAAGGCCCGCGCCGATCTCGCGCAGCTCGGGCGCCGCCGTTGGACCGCTCACGTCTTCACCAACCGGTTGCGCAGCTTGCCGATGCCGGAGATTTCGAGCTCGACAACGCGATCCCGACTCGGAAGTTGCTCGCTCTTCGGACAGTAGGTGAGAAGTCTCATGCGTCTTTGTGGACCGGATCCTTGGCGTGAGGTGAAGCCCAGCAGTCCATGAGCCTAGCCCGGCGCTACTCCCAGTCCAGGAAGACCTTCTCGATGGGCACAACCTTCAATCGGTCGAAGTTGTCGCCTAC
>CAZTTW010000783.1:0-2893 GCA_964616265.1 uncultured Myxococcales bacterium
ATGAGCGCCCGATCCTTCCAAGGGTGAACCTTGATCATGATCATCGAGGAGCCCTGCTTGACGGCATAAAGGCCGTCCTCGACCTTGCGGTAGGCAGAGTTGTCCTTCAGCATCTTTTCGATCTTTAGGCTGGCGGCTTGCACCGCCGCGCGGGCTCGGGCCTTTCGTTCGGGCATGGTGTATGATCGGTAGCACGAAGCGCGCCTCTTGCGAAGCCTACGCTTAGTCACAATCGTGCAGCGTCACGTGTCGCGGCGATCTTCGCGGGCAATGCCAAGCGCACGCATCTTCTTGTGCAGGTTCGTGCGCTCGAGACCCAGCACTTGCGCCGTGCGGGAGATGTTCCAGTCGTTTTCGTCGAGTTTCGCGCGCACGTACTGACGTTCGACCAAATCGCGCAGCTCGCGCAACGGCAGGTTCTTGGTCTCGGCGGGCAACTCAAACGAGTCGACGGTCGTGGTCGGACGATTCTTGCGTGCCACCTCGGCGACGATCTCCTCGGGCAAATCGCCCGCCCCGATGCTCTCCTCGGAGAGGATGACGAGTCGCTCGATCACATTGCGCAGCTCGCGCACATTTCCGGGCCAGCCGTAAGCCGACAGAACCTCCACCGCCTCGGGTGTGATGACTTTTTCGTGCAGCCCATTTTCGCGTGCGATTTGCGCCACGAAGGAAGCGCAGAGAAGCGGAATGTCTTGCGCTCGATCGCGCAAGGGTGGCGCGCGCAGGGGAACCACCGCCAGGCGAAAGTACAAGTCCTCGCGAAACTGCCCGGCCGCCACCGCTGCCTGGAGATCGCGATTGGTGGCGGCGAACACCCGGACGTCCACCTTCAGCGTGCTTTCGCTGCCCACGCGCGAC
The DNA here is from genome assembly GCA_964616265.1 of uncultured Myxococcales bacterium. Taxonomy (GTDB): domain Bacteria; phylum Myxococcota_A; class Polyangia; order Fen-1088; family Fen-1088; genus Fen-1118. The sequence goes on from CAZTTW010000783.1 coordinate 862, forward strand.
AGCTCACCCGACTGAAGGACGCGCAGAACCTTTGCCTGGGCCGACAAGCTCATGTCGCCGATCTCGTCGAGAAAAATGGTGCCGCCGTCGGCCAGCTCGAAAAGCCCCTTCTTGCGCGCCGCCGCGCCGGTGAAGGCGCCGCGCTCGTGACCGAAAAGCTCCGATTCGATGAGCTCGGGGGGAATGGCAGCGCAGTTGACCTTGATGAAGGGCCGGTCGCGCAGTTGGCTTTCTCGGTGAATCGCGCGAGCGATGAGCTCCTTGCCGGTGCCCGACTCGCCAGTGATGAGCACACGCGTGCGGGTCGGCGCCACTTTTGCTATTTGCGCGTAGAGCGCGGCCATGGCCGGGCTCTGCCCGACCATTTCAAAGCGGCCTTGCGCAAGCGCGCGCAAGCCCGCCACTTCGCGCACCATCGCCCGGCGTTCGAGCGCATTGCGCACGGTCAGCATCAAACGCTCGCGATCGAGGGGTTTCTCGAGAAAATCGTAGGCGCCGGCTTTCGTCGCGCGAACCGCATCGGAAAGCGTGCCGTGGCCCGAAATCATGATGATCAGCGGCTCGGGCTGGGCCTTCGCCGACTCGTCGTCCTGAGCACGCGCTTTGCCGATCGATTCGAGCACGTCGTGACCCGAAATACCGGACAGCTGCACGTCGAGCAACACGACGTCGGGCGCAATATCCGGCAGACGCGCCAACGCTTCCTCGCCGCTCGACGCCTCTTCGACGGTGAAGCCCTCGCCTTCGAGCACCATGCGAACGGTTCGGCGAATGTTCTTTTCGTCGTCGACGATGAGAATGGTGGTGGTCATGGCCGCCGTGGACTCTACCGCGCCTCCACCCGACCGCGCCAGGCCACCGCAACCGCCCGCGACGCACGGCCACCTTGACGTCCGTGCGCCCATCGAGCACCGTCATCCGGCGCCTGCCGCCACGCCCATGCGCCCACCACGATGATCGACTGGAAAAGTACCCTTCGCACCAGCCTTGCCGGAATCCGTCGCAACGCCTTGCCCGGCCTGGCGCTGCAGGTGTTCGCGCTGGTGTTGGTGTTGGCATACTACTTCGTGCCTGCGCTCGGCCCTGGTTTCGAGCGCGTGGCGACGTTGAAGTCGACCTACGGTTACGTTTACTCGGCGATTTCGACGGCCCTGTTCGGCGGACTCATTCCCTACCTCTACCTGCTCCTGGCGCGCCGGATCGCGCCTACGCGACGCCTGGCGGAAGGCGTCTTCTATGTTCTGTTCTGGGCCTACAAAGGCATGGAGGTCGATCTTTTCTACCGTCTGCAGGCGCATTGGTTCGGCAACGCCCCGACGGTGGGAACCATCGCGTGCAAGGTTGCGGTGGACCAGTTGGGGTACAGCGTGCTCGTCGCCGGCCCCTCGCAGATGCTGGCCTTCTTGTGGAAGGACAAGGACTTCCGCGCGCGAGCGCTGTCGCCGTTTCTTTCCCCGTCCACCTTCCTTCCGGCGCTTGCCGCTGTCGTCTTCTCCAACTGGATGGTGTGGCTGCCGGGCATGTCCATCATCTACTGTCTGCCCCTGCCTCTGCAGATTCCTCTGTCCAATCTCGTCCTGTGTTTTTGGGTGCTGCTGCTAACCTTCGTCAGCAAAAGCGCGAAGAGCGTCGACAGCGCTGCACGAACCGACGAAGTACCGATCATCGCCGGACAAAGCTGAACACCGAAGTCACGACGGCAGCCGGGGCTAGAACAAGCCGCCTAGGCTGCGGAGCGGGCCCAGCGCCGACGCCACCGAGCCAAGCCACGGCTCGAAGCCAGTTTCAGGCAATGGCTGCGCAGGCAAAAGGACGCGATAGTCGACGATGCGGATGGGCGGACGCCCCTCGGCAATGGCGCGGGCGTTTTCAGCTTCGACGAAATCCAAGATGCGGCGCAGAGCACGCACGCCGCTGACCTTCTTGTCGTGTAGAAGTAATATTACTTGTCCACGGGCCCGCCGCAACGCCGCCGTTGCGTACTTGACGATGCCGTCCTCGTCCTCGCCGCGCCACTCCTGCGGATCCATGT
>CAZTTW010000784.1:0-2889 GCA_964616265.1 uncultured Myxococcales bacterium
TAACCGAAGTAGCGATCCTTGATGCTCAGGAACTGCTTCTCGACCAATTGATAGAGAACCCAGGCGGCTACAAAAGAGAGGCTTGCGAAGAGCACCACGGCGCCTCCGAGGTTGAGAAGCGTGGGTCGCCTGGGCGCTTGGGCGAGAACCGCCAACCCTAGGTCGATCATCGGGAAGTGGAGCAGGTACATACCGAACGACACTTTCCCGACGGCTGCCAGCGGCCGGAATTCCAAGAGCGAAGTGAGCCACGTGACGGGCTGGTCGACGAGCTCCAGCAAGAGAATCGAGGTCGTGATCGCCAACAGGGAGAAGCCGGCGGAAAAGCCCAGAGCCCTTCCCACGGGAAGCACGGACATGGTGTCCGTCATGACCAGCGCGAAAATGAGGGCCACGCCTAAAGCGAACAAGCACCGGCGCAGACGAGACGACCAAGGCATTCGCCGGGCAAGGATGGCCGCTGTGGCTCCCCACAAGATGCTATCGAGGCGGTAATGGGAGGCGTAGTGGACGGCGAGCGGGGTGTCCCAGTCGAGCGAGACCGCGGCGTAGCGTAGGCACGCCAGCACCACACAAACGGCGAGGGAAACGGAGATGCGGGCACGCCAGTTCTTGACCAGAAGGAGAAAGAGCGGCCAGAGGAGGTAGAAGTGCTCTTCCACGCACAGGGACCAAAATACCTCGTAGGCGCCGCGGGGACGAGACATCGCCGCTCCCCACCAGTGGCCGCCGTACACCACGTGGTAGTTGGTCCAGAACGTGCCGTAGGGAAGAAGGCCAAGCGGTGACGCTCGGATGTTATCGACGAACGCCGACGGGAATAGGCGCGACTGTGAAAAGACAAAGACGTCGAGGAGAAAGACCGCGTAGAACGCGGGCAAGATGCGAAAGACGCGACGAAGGTAAAAACGCCAGATACTGAAGTGCGCTGGCCGTCCAGCTAGCACGGCGCGATTCTCTTCGCGCAGGAGGAGCGAGGTAATGAGGAACCCGCTCAGCGCGAAGAAGAGATCGACGCCAGTCCACCCGGCCAGCAACAGGGGCCGAAGCGAACCCAGGGCGGAGATGGGAAACGCGCTGGCGATGATCCCGTGGTACACGATGACCAGCAGGATGGCGATTCCGCGTAGACCATCGAAGCCACGAAATCGGCCAGCGACTCCCTGGCCGCCAGATGGCGACTTGGCGGCTTCCTCGGTCGCGACAGTGTTCGAGTGCACCAGCCAAGGCAGCATAACGTCTTTCTGGAGGTGCGGAAACTTTGTCGGCTTCGATCCGTGTGTTTTGCTGACGGTCGCAGGCGCTTAGTCGACAAGTCGCTGCCGGTGACCGTCTGAGCCGCCAGCACCGCCGTCGGACGACGAGCCCCGCTAACTCAGTCGCTTCGCCGCGCGGTCACTACGGCGTGCAGTTGCCGGCCAGCCATTTGAGAGTGTTGTTCCAGAACTGGTCGGCCTGCTCGGAGGTGTCACCCCAGACGTCGTCGTAGGTGATCCACTCGTCGGCCCACACCATAATCCGCCCGGAGTTCGCCGAATAGGGGGGCACTATCAAGGCCGTTCCCACAGTGTACCCCGACTGGGCGGCGAACGTCGTGAAGTGGTAGGACTCGGGAGGCAAGGCGCCTGTGGCGCCATTCACCCAACCATTGATGGCGATGCCGTTGGTGATGCGCAGAGTGTTTACTCCCTTCGTGAGCGCACTCGCGATCGGTGGAATAGTCGAGAAGGTGGTAATCATCGCCGTGTAGGTGAAGATCGCGGTGTCGACTGTGGAGTAAGAGACGCCGTAGGGTTGCAGGATCTTATTCACGTTCGAGGGCTCGGAACCATTCCAGTTCAGGTAGCCGATGGTTGTGGCGAGGCCTCCGCCGTTGGCGAGCCACGCTTGCAGGGCGCTGATTTCGCTTGGCTGGAGTGCTCGCTGGGTACCAGTGTAGGAGTGATAGTAGAACGGGTTCGGGCTGGACTCTACGGCCGCAAGCCACGAAGCGAGATCCGCGGGCGTGTGGTACAGATCGAGCACCACGATAATCTTGAGCGGCGCGAGCAGCGCGGGCGTAATGGTCGTGTTGGTAATATCGATGTTCTGACTTGTGCACGCGCTGGAGTGCGCAGCCAGCCACTGGTTGTAGAAGACGGTGCCCGTCTTCACCAGCGTTTGATTGCCGCCGTTCGTCGAGCTCCACGTGATGTCCCACGGCCCGAGGATGCCCATCGTGGCGACGACCTTGCACTTGTTGTAGGGGCAGGAGGTCGAGCCGCCGGTTCCGGTTGCGCCGCCGGTTCCGGTGACGCCGCCCGTCCCTGTGCCGCCGGCGCCAGACGCGCCACCCGAGTTCCCAGTCACGGGAACTGTGGTGCCGCCGCCCGCGCCGCCCGCTCCGCTGGCGCCACCGACGGCCGGCGCGCCACCCGAGCTCACCGGAGGCTTCTCGGGTGCGGGACTGTTCACGACGATGCCGTTTTGCACGGACGTGTTGTCGTCGCAGCCCGAGGCGCCTGCCGAGCACAATGCCGACATCGGCGAGTTTTGCACCTGAACGCCACCTTGGCCGGGCGACATGGTTACTTCAAGCACCACGCGCGTGCGACCGTCGGAGGCAAGTCCTTCCGAGCGAATCACGATCGAGCCATTGGGCGCCGGAACGTTGGCCGGTACCGTACACGTCGTCAGTCCCGTCGTGCCGCCCCCGCCGCCGACGCCAGCATCGACACCCGCGGCTTCGCGCGAATAGTCGCAGGTGTAATTGCCCATGCGGCAGTCTGCTTGATCCTGACGAATGTAGACCGTGTATTGCCCCATCGTCGTGCGCGCGACGGAGCCGGCCGCGGCTGGCAAGTCGGAAGAGCGATTGACGGACGGATAGTCGACGCCCTTCAGAATGCA
>CAZTTW010000785.1:0-2889 GCA_964616265.1 uncultured Myxococcales bacterium
GTCATCCATCGCGATGGCGAACGGATCCAAGGTAAAATCCGGGCCAGCCTGATAGAGAAGTGGCACCGGCGTCACTGTTGGGGAGCTGGCGTCGATCCCCGCCCCGCTGTCCTTGGCCGCACCCGACGCATCGACCGCAGCGCCGCCTCCGCCTCCGTTTCCACCAGTTGCGGCGTCAATTCCCTTGGCGCCGCCTGCACCTATTGCCCCTGCTCGTCCGCCCGCGCTTGTCGTGCCGCCGTTGCCGCCCGTGCCACCCGCACCCATGCCGGTGTCGATGCCTCCCATCGCGTCGGTCTTCGCCACCCCTCCCGCCCCAGTTATGCCGCCTGCACCAACGGGAGCATCCGGGGTGCCAGCGTCGGGATGCGGGGAAGGACTGCTGCTCGGACAGCCTGAGGCGAATAGAGAAATGAGTGTAACCAAAACTGGTGTCGCGAGGAACGGGGAGGACTGCAATGAGCTCTTCATGTTGTCTCCAGAACTGCGCTGCGGATTACGATAGTTGCGAGATGCACCGGTGGCGGCGAAGTTGCCAAGCGCGGGAGCACCGCACGGGGCGGGGTGGCGTGCGTGGCGTACATCTCTGCGAAACACAACGGACTACTTTGGTAGGGTATAGAAGATCGATAGGCTTCGCATAGCGCCTGCCGAGCCTATCTTCCATCATGGAAAACCCTAACCGCACTCCGTTTCGCCCACAACAGTGACTATGGGCAGCCGGACGCCGCGATCAGCGCGAAGTGATTGGAGGGGTGGTAAAAGGTCACCACGAAGCTACCGTTGAAGTTGGTCATGGAGAGGTTATCGCCGCCCACCTGCCCCGTCCCAAAGACTGTAACGGGTCCCTGATGTCCCACGCCGTCCTGGTTCACGTAGACGAAGCTCGTGCTCGAAGCAGAAAGAAGGGCCACGCCGACTCCTCCCATTCCGCCTGTCCCGACATTGTCGGCAATAGCAATCGCCGCGATTGTTTGCGTGCCCGTGAAGGTGAAGGTTGAGAAGGTACCGGCGTCGACGCCCGCCACTGTGCCGATCGACGTCGGCGCGAATACTTCAATGGCCGGTCCTCCCGTCGAGTAGAAGCACACGAAGCCCTGCGAGGTGCCAGCCACCGTGTACGGCCCTTGGTTTGACGAGGCGGGAGCGAGATGAACGGTGCCTCCGACTTGATTGCCGCCGGAGTCGAGAACGGTAAGCGTGGGAGGGGTCGCGGCCAGCGTACTCCCATAGATGACACCGAGTTGGTTCCCCGACTCCCCGACGCTGCCGACTTGATTGCCACCCGCGTAGTAGGCTCCCGCCGGATCGTCCGTGGGCACCACGGCGGTGCCCCCGCTGGCCGCCTGGCCGCTCACACTGTACTTTTCTACGAATAGGCCTCCGGTTGTGACCTTCCCCGATACAACGAAGGTCTGACTGCTGTTCGACCAAAACACGTGCGGTATATACGCATCACGACCCGACGTATTGTTTGCCTGCACCTGAACCACTCTTTGAACCTGCAGCCCAGCGACGCCCCCATCGGCAGCGGATCCCGAGGAGTCCAGAAACGCCGCGAAGAGGTCGCCGTAAGTGATGTAGACAACGACGATCTGGCCCGTTGGTGCCACGGCCGCGCTGGTCACTATCATCTGGTTGTAATTGAGATTGTTGTTGGGGTTCGGCGGTACCAATAGTATCTGGGCTGGCCCCTTGCTCGTGACTGTCTTCGCGTCGAAGGCCTGCACATAGAGGAGGGGGACTCCGGCGGACCCAGCGTCCCGCGTCGGGTCGGGGCCCATAAAGCCGCTGAAGATGAACAAGTCCTTCGCGGTACGCGCTCCCGCGGCGGATGTGAAGTTCGGATTCGCATCACCCTGCCCGGTGAACCCGAACGTCAGCTGCGGGTTCGAACACGAGCCGCCAGCACCCGCTCCCCCGGTTCCCGGCGTGCCCGCGTCAACGGCGCCACCACCGCCGTCCGGCACGGCAGGTAGATCGACTGGAGCATCAGGTTGTGGCGCCGCCACATCGCGAGCCGCATCGAGAGCTCCGCCCCCGCCATCCGGCCCCACGCCGCCTGAACCAATCCCACCGGCGCCCACGCCGCCCGAGCCTACGACTCCAGCGTCCTTCGAGGTTCCGCTCCCCCCCGCGCCCCCACTGCCGGGGCCGCCGCCTTCCCCGCCGCCCGAGGAACTGCTACCGCATCCAATCGTCGCCAACAGAACCAGGCCCAAAAAGATCGAAACAGTCCTACGCGCTGAAGTCATAAGTTTTCCCTTCAGATTGCTATTGGATCGGAAACTTCTGCCCGTTGGGATGCCATTCCTGCACCAAAGATTCACGGTGGACCGTCGGACTGATCTCAGGTTCCACTAGCACTTGATCCCGCCCACCGAGCTCGCCATCAGGCAAATAGAGAAATGAGTATAACCAAAACCAATGTCACGAGGAGCGAGGAGGCCTGTAATGAGCTTTTCATGTTGTCTCCAGGACTGCACTGTGGACTACGATAGCTGAAGCATGCACAGATGTTGGGTGGCGGCCGAGTCACGGTTCGAAGAGAGTGTTTCCGGTCATTTCGAAGCGCCCGGGTTGAACGCCATTTTGTCGTGTCCCTCGAGGATGGCCTCGATTATCATTGGGAGATCACTACCGTGAATGTCGTCGTGTCAAATCCGATATCCGCATTTGGATCTACTAAGAAATCGATTGTCGTTCCCAACTGCACATCGGCACTGAGAAGAAAGGTCGCACCAACGGTGTCGTTGTACGCGATCGTGGCGTGCCAGACCTCTGTGCCGGCGACGCGGATATGACCAGTAATACCGTCACCCCCGCGGGTATCAGACTTCGCCAATTGCCCCTTCAGATAGACAGTCCCGGCTACCGTACTTGTCCAAC
>CAZTTW010000786.1:0-2887 GCA_964616265.1 uncultured Myxococcales bacterium
ACGGCCGCGCCCGCCGCGACCCAGGTCCAGGTTCGGCCCAGCCACCAGCCGTTTCTTACGCTCGAGACTGAGTGCGCTGGCGGGTCGGCGCGTGCCGCGACTCCAGCGCTCGCAGGCGATGGCGGGGCCGGAGCGGCGATCGTGGCGGGCGTGGCGGGCGTGGCGGGCGTGGCCGGCAGCGGAGCAGGCGGGTTCGGCGCCGCCGTTGCCGGCTCCTTGGCTGAGATCCAAGGTAATACGACTTCCTCGGTGCCGCCGACGGCGACAGTCACGGTCGTGCTCGCCGACGTCGTTCCGCTGCCAATGACCAAAACGTGGGTGCCAGGCAGCACCCAAACGTCGCTGACGAAGGGCGTTCGGCCCGCGGTGCGGCCATCGACGCTTACTTCGAGTCCGCGCTCACCGCTGCGAAGGCGGAGGCGGCTCAGGCGCGTCCGCAGCTCGGTGACGGCGACGCGCGCATCGGCCATCGCGGCCGCGGGACCATCGGCGGTCGCCAAAAACTTTTCGAAGGCTGCCAACGCTTCGACGGGCCGATTCAGGTCGCGCTCGGCTTGTGCGATGTTGAACCAGAGCTTGGGCGATGGGTAGACGGCCAGCGCTTGTTTGAACTTGTTCAAGGCAGCGGCGTAATCATGGCGTTCGTACAGATCGAGTCCGTCGTCGAGCAGGACCTGCGCCTGCCGTTTTCCTGACGGCTCGGTCCCCTCCGGCGCTTGCGTCGCGAAGGTCATGAGTAGTGCCCACGTGGCTACCATCGTCAAAGCTCCCGGATGAGTCTCTTATGTTCGGAGAAGCCACTGGTCTTGCCCGGCGTCGCTTTCCTTGCGGTTTCACGCGACGACTCGAAGGGCGGGCGCCGCGCCGCCCCGCTTGTCGGCGGTCGGTTCGAACGCTGCGGTCGTCGCAAGTGCTCGCTCGCTACCTCGGGAAGAGGTGCAGGCTCGGTCGCGAATTTCTCGACGGTATCGAATCTCTTCGACGTGGGGAGGTTGTCTTGTGCGCTGGCCGAAAGGGCCGAGCTGGCATCGGGTGGTGCCGGCGGCGTTGCGGTCACGGCTTCTGGCAATAGGACGGGTGGTCGCGCGGAGGCATTGGTTGTGCTGCGCTCACCGCGTGCAGCGGGAACCGCTTGCAGCAGAGGTGCGGTGCCGGCAAGCGCGGAAGCAGTCGCGAGCGCAACGATCGGCCAGAACCATTTGCCACGGTTCCGCTTGCGCGCCACCGCCCGCTCAGACGGAGTGCGAACGCACGTCGACACCTTACGCGGCTTTCGAGACGTTCGGCTGGCAGGAGAGGGCGTCGAAGACGCGAGGCGGAGCGTTGGCAGCGGCCGCGGCCACGATCCCAGCAACGTAAACGTGTGCCGGTCCTTGGCGGTCGTGGCATCGGACGGCGGCCCGACGAGGGCGCGTTCGAAGGCACGCGAGAAGTCGGTAATGCTTGAAAAGCGGTCTCGGCGATTCTTGGCCAGCGCGCGGCGCAGGACGCGATCCACTTGCGGGGACAATGCCTTCGACGAAAGCGGCGCCGGCGCCTCGTAGACGACTTGGTAAAGGATGGAAAGGTCGTCTTCGGCGAAGAACGGCGCCCGGCCGCCCAGCGCTTCCCAGGCGATGCAGGCAAGCGCCCACTGATCCGTGCGGTCGTCCACTTCCTCCGTCAGCCCCTGCGCTTGTTCGCGCGACATATACTTGGGAGTTCCCATCAGCCGCGATGCTCCGGTCAGCTTGGTCGCGGCGGCGTGGACTTTGCTGACGCCGAAGTCGAGCACTTTCACGAAGTCGGGCTCGCCTGGCACATCCAACAGAAAAATGTTCGCCGGCTTGAGGTCGCGATGGACGACGCCCTTGCTGTGCGCCGCTGCCAGCGCCACTGCCACCTGCTTGACGATGTGCAGAGTTGCCAGGCACGGCAACCGTCCGAGTCGCTGCATCCGGTGCTCGAGATCTTCGCCGTCGAGATACTCCATGACGAAGAACGGTTCGCCCGTCGCGGCAGTCGCGAAATCGATGACCTGCACGATGTGGGGATACCCGAGGTCGCTCGTGACCTCGGCTTCACGGCGAAAGCGAGCCAGGGCTTCCGAATTGCTGGCGAGCGCGTGCGCCATGACCTTGACCGCCACGCGCTTGTTGAGCCGTAAGTGCAGCGCCTCGTAAACCGTTCCCATGCCGCCTTCGCCGATGACTCGCTGGATGGCGTAGGTTGCGGACAGGGTGGTTCCCACTATTTCGTCGAGACCGCTGTGTGTGGTCATGCCCAAGGTCCACTTTGGCTAGTAAGCGCCATTCCACACCAGATCCTGCAACCACCATGCCCTACGAAGGCGGGCCGTGGCGGCCGTCGCCTTCGTTGTTACGTGCGTTGCGATTCGCCCGCGCTCGCCCCGCGGTTACGGTCGTGTGATCTCGTTACAGCAACGAGACGGTGTCGCGTTTGGTCTGTGCCTACGCGGCAGATCCAGACTTTTCGTGCCCCATCTCCAAGCGCACGGCCCGTAGTGACAGATGAATCTCGACGATGAAGGTCACGAGGCTGCCAATGAGAAGGAGCAGGCAAAGGACGAAAAGCAGGCTGAGCAAGGCGGCCGACTCTTTGCCCAGCAGCGCGCTCAAGAAAAGCGTAAGCACAAGAATCGCGGCAAAGAGGGCACTTGTCGCGCCGAGAATGATCGCGACTTGGATGAGCCGCGCGCGGCGGTAGAGGATTTCGATCTGATGTTTGAGATGGCGCCGGTGGTCGCCTGCGTCCGGCCCCTCACCGGGCTCGCGCATTTCCTGCAGCAGCTGGCGTGAGCGATCCACGGCGCGCGCAAAACGGTTCGTGAGGGAGAGCAGCAGCAAACCCACGCCCGAGATCAGAATCACGGGACCTACCGCTACTT
>CAZTTW010000787.1:0-2884 GCA_964616265.1 uncultured Myxococcales bacterium
TCAGCTCGACCCAGGCGATCTCTTGCCGGCGCTTGTCGGTGGCCAAGTAGCGGATCTTGTTGTCGGCGTAGATATGCCACCAGTGGATGCCGCCGTGCTGTTGACCCGCATTCGCCGCACCACCGCCCGTCTTGAGCAAGAGCGCGGTGAAGCTGGCGGTGTTCTTCTCGTCCTCCGAGAATCGTCCGATGAGGCGGAGCTTGTCGCCGTAGTGTTTGGCGGGCCAGTGGCAGCCTTCGCAGGTGTCGCGCGCCGGGCGCAAGGTGTGCACGGGCGAGGCGATGGGATGCGCGTACGACCCCGTCAGGACTTTCCAAACCTGGCGCAAGCCATCGAACTTCGAGCGAACCATGAACGAAGCGCCGGGGCCGATGTGACACTGCACGCACTTGACTCGCGAGTGCGGCGAATTCTGATACGCCGTGTATTCGGGTTGCATGACTTTGTGGCAGACGGTGCCGCAGAACTTCGGCGTATCCATGAAGCTGAGCGCCGCCGCCGAGCTGGAGGCGAGGAGAATGGCGTTGATCACCGTCAGCAAGACGACGACGAAGGTGGCGCGCCGGACGTGGGCGTCGTTGAAATCCAGACGCGGGAACGCGGGTACTTCCTCCAATTTGCCGCTCCGAAGGAGCCTGCGCCGGCGGAGCAAGATGCCCACCGGTATCGCGAGCAACCCGGCGACGAAGGCGGCCGGCAGCATGGCGAATCCGATCAAGCCCACGTAGGGATTCTCGATGACGCCGAAGGCCTCGAGGATGAGCAGCACAGCCAGCGCGATCCCGGACACCGTGGTCAGACCAAAGCCCGCCAGAGTAAGCGGATTTTTGGCGTAGGTGGCAAGCCGGGCGAGCGAAGGCGAGGGCGACTTGGGCGAGACCGTCATGGCGAGATCCGATCATCGCCGGCGGCAACTCAGGGGCGAGTGTCCCAAGTCTCGGCCGGCTTGTTTGGGGTTGCTTGAACGCAGTGCTGAGCTCTTGCGCTAGCAAATACAGGAATTAAGGAGTTAATTAGTCTGTATTATTGATAGCACAACCACCGCCTACAGCAAATCGCGATCTCGGACCGCTTTTGTCGCCCGGAGAAGGCGAGCTAGCTACGGCCGCGCGGTCAGGGCCGCCGCGGTGCGCTTGTAGATGTCCTCAGGCGAGCCTTCGGCCGCGATGGACACGAGAAGGCCGCGCTGGCGGTAGTAGTCGGCGAGCGGTGCGGTGCTCTTCTCGTAGGCTTCCATGCGCACGCGGATGGCCTCGGGACGATCGTCCTCGCGCAGGATCAAGGTGCCGCCGCACAGGTCGCACACGTCCGCGACCTTCGAGGGCTTGGTCGTGACGTGGTAGACGGCCTTGCACGATCCGCAGGTGCGGCGGCCGGACAGGCGCGACACGATTTGGTCGATCGGCAAGTCGTAGCTGAGCACGGCGTCCAGCTTCATGCCCAAATCCTTTAGCATATCGGCCAGCGCTTCGGCCTGTTGCACGGTTCGCGGGAAACCATCGAGCAGGAAGCCACCCGGGCAGCGCAGGCAGTTCGGGCGCTCCCGCACGATGCCGATGACCGTCTCATCGGGCACCAGCGCGCCGCGCTTCATGAAGTCGAGGGCGGCGGTGAGCGCCGGTGTGCGCTCGCTGGGGTCGAGCGTCTTGGCGGCGCGGAAAACGTCGCCGGTCGACAGGTGGCACGGTCCGAGGCGCTCGCTGATGAGCTCGGCTTGCGTGCCTTTGCCCACGCCGGGCGCGCCCAGCAAGACCAAACGGTAGGCTCGGCTACCCGGAGGCAGCGTGACCTGACAGTTGGCGATACCACCTTTGAACCATGCAGTGCGATCGTGCTTTGTCGTCATGTTGGCGGCGGAGCTTACCAGTTTTGACGGGTGCGTCGAAAGCCCAATGGCAGAAGTCGCTGAATGACGGAGGGCGCAATAATCCGCGGAGCGCTTTCTGTCCTTTGTCCACGGCCGACGCTAGCCTTAGGGCATGTCTAGACTGAGGGTGCGCGCGTCTCTTGCTTTGGTTGCTTTGGTGGTTGTCACCGTGGCTTGTAGCTCCGGCAGTTCTTCGAAGGGAAATGGTGGTTTGGGCGGCGACAGCTCCGGTGGCTTGGGCGGCGCTGCCGGCGGCGGTGGAAACACGGGCGCGGACGCCAAGGGGCCCCCGAGCGGCGACGTGGACCAGTTGCTCGCGCCCTACGCGGGACTTTGTCAAAGCCACGCCGACGAATTGAAGGCGGCCTTGTGTCCGAACGGAACTGCCACGTCCTGCGATCCCGGCTGCACCTACTATCTTGCCGCCAACGGCAGTGACACCGCGGATGGCAAAGCAGGTACGGCAGCCGCGAACAGCGGCCCGTGGAAGACGCTCGACAAGCTGCGCGGCTTGACCTTCAAGGATGGCGATCGCATCTGCTTTCACCGCGGTGACACCTTCCGCGGAAGCTACGCCGCACAAAATGACATGCACTTCACGAATCCCGTGATCTTCCAGAGCTACGGCGATCCGTCCTTGCCGCGTCCTATTCTGAGCGGCGCCAAGGTCCTGCCGAGCGCCTGGACGGCGACGTCCCAATCGGCGTCCATCCAGCAGCTGGACGTGTCGGGAGCGCTCTTCGAAGGGACGGCGTTCACCCGCAACGGGAAAACCTATACACCTCACGACCGCCTCTTCCAGCTCTTCGTGAACGGCAAGCTGCAGCCCATCGCTCGTTTCCCCAACCTCGGCGCCGGCGACTCTACCGTCCGTGGCGTCGCCGGCTTTGCGGCGGGCAACTACAGCCTGATAGACGCTCAGCCGTCCGCCACGCAATTTCGCGACGACGCCTTGCCGACCTCGAGCCCGCTGCAAACGCCGACCGATTTCACGGGCGCAGCTTTGTTCTACAAATC
>CAZTTW010000788.1:0-2882 GCA_964616265.1 uncultured Myxococcales bacterium
AACTGGCACGCTGGCTCGAGACGCTCCGCGCGAAGCGATGAGCGCGGCCTTTGGTTGAAGGCTGGTTGCAGTGGGCTCGCGGTGCCGCTCTCCCTGGCCGGACGACGGCGGACGTGATGACCCTGACCCGGGCCGACGAATGAGCGGTTTCCTTCTGGACACCTGCGTGTTATTGGACATCGCTACCGCCGACCCCATTTGACCGGATAGTATTTGCTGACGAAGGCACGCGATTGTCCCCTGGGTGGAAGGAAGCTCTGATGGATCGCGCGCCCGGCGGATGTCATGTCAGCTTTGTCCAATGGTAGCACTAGAGAGTCTGAGCTCCCGCTCCGCGAGTCTCGAAAACGCACTGGCTAGCCGTCGATCGCATACCTGTGAATTCTTTTGGCAAAAAATGCGAACTCATGACACCAGCCAACAAGGTGTGATGTGGGGAGAAGGCCGACCTAGACCGCCGTATTGCTCACTGCGTGCGCTTCGAGGTAGCCTCTCCATCAGCTCGCGTTTTTTGCGAAAAGATAGTATGGCCATAGATCGACCGGGACATAACACACGGGACTGCGCTTAGATGTTGCATTCGCTGCGGCCGCTCAGAAGGTCGTGAGCGAGCCTCAGACAGATAGAGCAGTTGCGGCTCGGTCAAACTCGTCTCTTATCGTAGCGAAATCATCAGACAACCCACAGGAGCAGTTGGCATGAAATCGAAGCACGCATTGTCGATGATCGCAGTGTCGGCCATTCTGGGTTGCACCGCCCCCAGCCGGGACAACGGAACCTCGCCAGCAGGGGGAAGCACCAGCGCGGGAGGCTCGCTGGCGTCGGGAGGCAGCAGTCAAAGTGCGGGCGGAGCTGGGAAGGGTGGCATCGAAGGCACCGGCGGCGTAGTCGGCTCCGGGGGATCGGGGAGTGGCGGTGCAACGCTCGCATCGACGGGCGGCACGGGCGCCAAGGCTAGTGGCGGTACGGCGGGCATGGCAAGCGGTGGCGCGACAGGCGCTGGCTCGGGTGGACAGGCGAATGGCGGGGCCGGCGGCAGTGCGGCTGGCGGTGCTTCAAGCATGGGCGGCACGGCGGGGGGAACCAGCGCTGCCTCCGGTGGCGCCACGGGTGCGGGCGGCTCGACGAGCGGACGTACAGGACCCTGCGACATCTATCAGGCCGCCAACACCCCCTGCGCTGCCGCGCACAGCACCATTCGCGCGCTCTACGGAGCCTACAGTGGTCCTCTCTACCAAGTCAGAAAAGGCGGCTCGACCAAGGACATCCCCGCGGGCGCGGACGGCTACGTCGACATCTCTGTGCAAGACACGTTCTGCGCCGGCGGCGCGTGTACCATCTCGATCATTTACGACCAATCCCCGAACAAGAACGATTTGACGAAGTCTGGGCCTGCGTTGTGGTTGCCCAACGGCGGCAGTGAGGCGAACGCCACGCAGGGAAAGATTTCGGTGGGCGGTCATACCGCCTACGGTATCTACGTCGACAACAGCGGCGGTTCGACCGGTGTCGGCTACAGGAACAATGCTACCAAGGGGCTGGCAAAGAACGACGATCCAGAGGCCATGTACATGGTGGTGGACGGCAAACGCTACAACGAATGGTGCTGCTTCGACTACGGCAACGCCGAAACGTCAGGAAAGGATGACGGCGATGCCACCATGGAAGCCATGTACTGGGGTAACAACACGCAGTTTGAGAAAGGAGCTGCCGGTAACGGTCCCTGGGTCGCGGCGGATCTCGAGAACGGTATGTTCGAGTGTGACGTCTGCAAGACCACGGTCTGTAGCACCTATACCAGCATCACCGGATTCACCTTCGTCACTGGAATGCTGAAGGGCTATTCCGGCAATCGGATGGGCCTCAAGGCCGGCAACGCGGCGTCTGGAGCCCTCGAAACGAAGTGGGACGGAAAGCGTCCGCCTGGCTACAGCCCCATGAAGAAGCAGGGCGCGATCATTCTTGGAACGGGTGGCGATGGCAGCAACAACGCCAAGGGAACGTTCTTCGAAGGCGCCATCACCAGCGGCAACCCGCCGGATGCGACCGATGACGCCGTCCAGGCCAACATCGTCGCTGCGGGGTACGGGAAATAGGGATACGGCCCCGTCGGACGCCGTCCGAGAGAACCCCTACGGGCCCGCGAGCGGCTGTGGCGCTTGTCCGGCCTGGCGCTGGGTTTCGCTGTAGCTGACGGCAGATGGAGCGCCCACATCGGGAATTTCGACCGCGGCAAACGCAACCGCCGGGAGCGTAAATGTCGTTGTGGCGGGCGCGGTTGCCAAACCATCAATCTGAAACGTGAGAATCGCCGAGGACTGGTTCCAGTTCACGACGACCAGCTGCGTGGCATCGTCCGCCTGATTGCGACTGGCGTAGGCCCGAACGCCGTCTGGCGTGGAGGTCACGGAAAGCAGCGTCGGTCCAAAGTGGTTCGCGTAAAGATCCAACGCCCAGTACGATGGCCGAGGAGTCATGTCCGATGACGGGAAGAGACCCAGCGTCCAGCCCTCACGGGTGCTCCAATAAAGCATCGTCCAAAGCCCATTTTGGACGCCCATGCCGAACGTGTCGGCGGCCCACAGACCGGCCGGCACAGTCCCGGGCGACGCGGGCATCGTGCTCTTGGTCGGATCGCCATCCCAGGTGATGTTCGCTTCGGTGATGGCGAGCGGCTTATCGCCGACGCCCGCCTGCTGCATGATCGAGCGCAGGTGTGCAATCGTGGCGTTCAGGTTCGTCGCATCCGCAGCGGCTGCGGCCACGGTCGTTTTCGTCGGGTCAATGGGATAGCGGTGCACGGTGACGATGTCGATGCTCGCTCCGCACGTCTGAAGAATGGTCGTCAGCCAATCGTTTGCACCGGACTGATATTTCCAGGA
>CAZTTW010000789.1:0-2882 GCA_964616265.1 uncultured Myxococcales bacterium
TTGCTCATCATCTTCATGGTGACCACCTCGTACATCGTGAATCCATCCATCAAAGTCGATCTGCCTAAGGCGGCCAGCGGTAGCGACCAAACGCGCACGACGCTCGCGCTGACGATGACGAAGGACGGCCAGCTGTACCTCAACGGCGACCGTTCGGATGAAGCACAGGTGGCCAAGCAGATTGCAGCCGAGCTACCGAAGAATCCCGATTTGCAGGCCATCATCGCCGCCGACAAGGTGGTGCCCCACGGCGCCGTCGTGCACATCATCGATTTCGTGAAGAGAGCGGGCGTGCGTAAGTTCGCCATCAACGTGGACAGCTCGGCCTCGGCGCCACCGGTGCAAAACCCGCCCGGCGAAGCCCCGCCGATGAGGTAGAATTTCGGCTCCAGCGCAAGGAGCGAGGAAGTGAAGAGCGGCGCTTCATCGGTGGTCAAGCATGCATCCCTGTGGGGCGCAGCCGTGGCGATCGCACTGCACGTGCTGCTGGCGGCGGTGTTCGTCGCCCTGCCCGCGCGGCGCGCGCCCGCATCGATGGCTCTTCCCGTCGAGGTGGATCTGACCTCCTCGCCACCCGAGCCGCTTCCGCCGTCGCCGCCGCTCCCCGATCCGCCGCCGCCCGAGACCACGCCCAAGCTCGTCGTGCGCAAGCTCAGCCCGCACGTCAAGCCGCCGCCCATGCCCAACCAGGAAGTGAAGCAGGCGCCGCCCACCGAGGAGCCGCCCAAGCCGGTGTTCGGCGTGACCCAAGATTCCGTCGTGACGGGTGAAAGTCCGGTCGCAGTTCCGGTCGGCAACACGCTGATGACCAGCGATCGAGCGGCGGCAAAGGCGCCGCCGGCTCCCCTCCCGGCTGCGCCGTCTCCAGAAGGCGCGTTCAACCCGGTGGACGACGAGTCGATCGATGACTTGGCGGTGCCTTCCGTGAAGGTCAATCCCGACTATCCGGAAATGGCGAGGCGAATGGGGATCGGCGGGCGAGTCCACCTCAAGATCGGCGTCGATCGCCGTGGCAATGTCCGCTCGGCACGCGTGATCGGAAAAGTTGGTTACGGCATGGATGAGGCGGCGCTCAAGGCCATCTGGTTGCACAAGTTCCATCCTTCGAAGAACGCGAAAGGCGAGGCCGTGGATTCCGTTCTCACGTACGACATCGTCTTTCAACCACCTGCGGGCCGCTAGCTGGGCTAGGTACTTTCGTTCCGCCGCAATTAGACAGCTGCGGCAAGCGCGCTTATGATCGCTCGGAATAGCCATGTCCTGCGTTCGATGGGTCGGTCTTGTGGTGTCTCTTTCGCTTTGGGGAGCGCTCGCGGACGTGCAAGCGCAAACTGCCAGTCCTCCGGCGCCGCCGCGGATGGATCGTTCCTTCGACGTGCAGCTGTTTCAGCCCGCGGTCGGCGCACACAGCTTCATCACGCTCGATAGCGCCGAAGTCCTCGAGCACCGCCTGGTCAGCCTCGGGCTTGTCGTGAGCTACGCGCGCCAACCATTTTCCTATTCCGAAGGCACCGTGAACGGTGCGGCCGTCGTGCCGGTGCGCAACCTCGGTATGGCCGAGCTGGTGGGTGCGGTCGGAATACGCAACCGATTCGAAATCGGCGTTGCCCTGCCGCTCGCGCTTACCTGGGGTGGCGACGCCTTCGACGCCTACGGCAGATTTACCGGCAGCACGGCGACGGCGTTGGCGATGGGCGACCTCCGACTCGAAGGCAAGGCCGAGCTCGTCGGCTTTGGTAAGGATCGCGCCTTCTTGCTCAGTTTATCGGCGGGTGGAACGTTGCCCACCGGCGACGAATCGGCCTTCCTCGGGGAAAAGACGGTCAGCGGACGCGTGCGCGCGCTCCTCGAATACCAGCGCGGTGAAAGCTTCCGTGCCGTCCTTATGGCGGGCGGCCTCCTGCGCGAGAAATCCCAATTCTTCGCCACGCCCGAGTCGCACGCGATGCTCTACGGTTTCGCGGCGGAAGCCAAGGCCACCGAGGCGATTGGCGTCTTGGCCGAGGTCACGGGCCGCCTTGCTTCGAAATACGTCGACACGAACCCCGCCGAGCTGGATGGAGCTCTGCGCTTCTACCTTCCGTCGATGCTCAATCTGATCCTCGGCGCGGGCTTCGGCCTCGACAACGGCGTTGGCAGTCCCAGCGTGCGCGGTTACGTTGGCCTCGGCTGGGCGCCCGACTTCCGCGATCGCGATCACGATGGTGTTCCCGACATTTCCGACCGATGTCCGGACGAGCCCGAAGATCGCGACGGCTACCAGGACGACGACGGCTGTCCCGAGCTGGACAATGACGGCGACGGGATCCCCGACGTCGTCGACAAGTGTCCCAACGAGCCCGAGGACATGGACGGCTTCCAAGACGACGACGGTTGCCCCGATCTCGACAACGATGGCGACGGAATTCCCGACATCAACGACGCCTGCCCCAACGACAAAGAGGATGGCAAGGGCAAGCGTCCGAACGACGGTTGTCCAAGCAACGTCGAAGACAGCGACGGCGATGGGATCCCTGACGTGCGCGACAAGTGTCCCGATGAGCCGGAAGACAAGGACGGCTTCCAGGACGACGATGGTTGTCCGGACTACGACAACGACGGCGACGGCATTCCCGACGCGTACGATGCCTGTCCCAACGAGGCGGAGGACTTCGACGGCTTCGAGGACAACGACGGCTGTCCCGATCCCGACAACGACCACGATGGTATTCCCGACAAGCTCGACAAGTGCCCAAATCAGCCTGAGACGCTCAACTTTTTCAAAGATGACGACGGCTGTCCTGATCCTGGCCCGGTCTTCGTGAGGCTCGGGGAAAACGACGACAAGGTCTATCTTGCCGAGCACATCAATTTCTTCACCGGCGCTGGCGGCAAGCCGCAGC
>CAZTTW010000790.1:0-2881 GCA_964616265.1 uncultured Myxococcales bacterium
AATCGATGGCCTTGAGGGTCAGTCCTGCCTTGCGACCGGCGGCTTCGATGTCGATCATGGTCTGGCGAATGCGCCGCGGGTCTTTCACGATCACGGCGCCGTTGAGCACCACGCCCTGTTCGAGCTGGGCAGGGTCGTAGGATTGATTCTCCCGCTTCACCAACCTGGCCCGGCCGGAAAGTGACCGCAAGGCCGCCTCCGCGTCCCCGATGCTGCTTGGCTTCTCCGCCGTGGCCGAGTCGTCGCTAGCTCCGGCGGCAAACAGCTCGGCCTCGACCTTGTCGCGATCGATTTCCTTGAGCCCCGCTTGCGCCTTGATGGCTTGGATTTCCTTGTCGCGCTCCGGAGTCGAGAATCCGTAAAGCTCGCGGAACGAGACCAGGTCCATGATGTTCAGCTCGCCCGCAAGATGCGAATCCTCGAGGCCTTCGAACGCAAAGGTGCCGTAGACGCGAAGATTCACCGACTGAACGTAGCCGCTGCGGGTAAAGGCCTTGATGGTCAGCGTGTCGCCGACGCGTACGCGGTAAAGGGTCAGCGACGGCGCCAGCTCGTCGTAGAAGAAGCGATAGCGGCGCATGATGGTGCTGTCGTCCACCCGCAAAAATTCCGAGAGCAGCTTGCTGACGTCGCTTTCCGTGCTGCCCAGCTCCTTTTGCAGCTTGTCTCGGAACATGCCGACCTGCTGGCTGTCGAGCTGAAGCAAGATCTCTTTCACCTCGGTGGTGTTCAGCTTGATTTGGCGCTGCAAATCAGGATCTTTGGCGATGGTCTTCCCGCGCTTCACGATGGCGTCGCGAATCTCGTCGAGCCGGTGCGCCGTCTTCAGCTTCACCTGCTGCTCGTAAATCCATTTCGAGAAAAGGAATCCGCGCTTGCCCGGCGGGATGGTCGTGCCGTCCACGATCTTCATGCGATCGAAGGAGCGAGAGAACGCCGCCAGATCGGTGCCTACATAGCGCAGGAACAGGATCTCGGCGTCGCTCGCCAGAGGCGCGATGCGGTTCTCGAGGAACTCCAGGGTGCCAAGCGGATCTTTGTCGAACTCGTTCCAGAAACCCGGCGCGGACGCACGACGAATGGCCTCGCGCTCGTCGGGAGACACCGCCTTTTCGGACAGGATCTTGCCGATGTTGGCGAAATCAGCCGACAACACGCCGACGATCTGTCGGACGTGGTCCTTCTGCGATTCAATGGCCGCACTGACGTCTTCACCCGCCTGCTTGCGACGCACGAGATCGCGCAGCTTTTCCAGCATCACGTCGACGGTGTTGCCGGCAGGAACCATGGCGCCCGAAAGGCCCATCGGCACCACGTCCTTGACGTTGGGAACCGTCATGATGGCGTCGCGCATGACTTTGAAGTCATCGATCTGCGCGAGATCGGCGCCTTCCATTTGGAAACTGCCCATCACCGCCAACTCGTCGGAGGACTTGGCGTTGTACACCTGGATGTGGCCGGCCACGGATCCGATGATGCTTCGGCTCATGGAAGCATCGACGCTGTCGACGAGAGCGGTTCCCACCACCACCAGCATCGAGCCGAATAAAATGATGCCGCCGACGATGAGCGTCTTGAGCCAGCTCGCGAACAGATTGCGGAAGGCGATAAGGACAATCACCTTCAAGGTGTCGAAATAGCCTCGCATCACGTCCTCGCGTTCGGGCTTTGGGGCAAACCGCCGACGCCGCCGACCCGAACCGCTTCCTCGGCGCTCACGCGATCCACCAGTTTTCCGTCGGCAAGACGCACGACCGAGCTGGCGTACGACCACACGCGCGCATCGTGGGTCGAGAAGATGAACGTCGTCTTCTCAGTGCGGTTCAGCTCCTTCATCAAATCGAGGATGTTCGTCCCGGTGACCGAGTCGAGGTTCGCGGTCGGCTCGTCGGCCAGCACCAGCTGCGGCCGCGTGACGAGCGCGCGCGCAATGGCGACGCGCTGGCGTTGACCGCCGGACAGCTCGCTCGGCCGGTGCTTGGCATATTCGCGGATACCGACCCGATCGAGCAGCGCCTCGACGCGCGTCCGTCGTTCTTTGGCGGCCGCCGAGCGCTGCAAGAGCAGCGGCAGCTCGATGTTCTGGAACACGCTGAGCACGGACACCAGGTTGAAGCTCTGGAAGATGAACCCGATGGTATTCAGGCGCAACCGAGTGAGCTGACGCTCGGACATGGTCTCAGTCGCATTACCGGCAATGCGCACGGTGCCCTCGGTGGGCGTGTCGACGCAGCCGATGAGATTGAGCAGCGTGGTCTTTCCGCTGCCGGACGGGCCCGCGATGGAGAGGAACTCACCTTCCTCGACATCGAGCGAAACCCCACGCAATGCCGGCACCACGAAAGTACCGAGCGTGTAGTTCTTGGATACCTGCTGGACAGAGACGATATTTGCCATGGTTTACTCGGTGGGCGGGTTGGATCGCTGTTGCCTACTCGTCGACCTCGTCGGCGACGTCATCGGCGAGCAGTCGATAAAGAGACTTGCGGGCCTGGTTGAGAATTTTCTGAGCCTCCTGCACCTGACCGCTGGACCCCGCATGAACCACTTGGATGGTCGCGGCCGCGATGTGCTTCAGCTCGGCGAAGAGTCCTAGCATGGGATCGTCGCTTGCGGTCTGATTCGTTGCTTCCCACGGCGCCGCAAACTCGTCGGGGTGGGCCTCGACGTGACGACGGCCCTTGTCGGTCAGCGAGAACACGCGACCGCCAGCTGTGTTTTCCGCTTGAACCAGGGCCTCGTCTTCCAGCAGCTGTAACGCCGGGTACACGGCGCCGGGGCTCGGCCGCCAAGATCCTCGGCTGCGTTGCTCCAGCTCTTGCATGATTTGGTAACCGTTGAGCGGCTTCTCCGATAGCAGCGAAAGAATCGCGGCGCGCAC
>CAZTTW010000791.1:0-2880 GCA_964616265.1 uncultured Myxococcales bacterium
GAGGCGACGAGAACGACAAAGACGACAAAGACGACAAAGTACGCAGAGAAAGAAAACCCGCATCACCTCCCCCGATCCCATTCCCCTCTTTCTCTGCGTTCTCTGTCGGCTTTGGACCTGAACACCTCGCGCCGCGAGGTGAGCTCAGGGCTAGAGGCGGATTTTTTCGCCCGGTCCTGGCGCGGATACCGTGGGGAAGCCCGCCTCGGTGAGCTTTCCCAGGAGCGCTGCTTGCGCCGGAGGCTCGCCGTGAACCAAAACGACCCGGTGGAGCTTGCCTTGGTCGCGAACCGCCTCGGCAAACCCAAGCAGATCCTTCTGGTCGGCGTGCGCCGAGAAGCCATTGAGCACAGTGACCTCGGCCGCCAGGCGGCGCATGACACCGAAGACCTTGATGTCGCGCTGGCGCTCGACGATGCGTCGGCCAAGCGTGTGCTGCGCCTGAAAGCCAACGATGAGAATGGTGTTGCGCTGGTCCTCCACGCCTTCGCGTAAGTGGTGCAGGATGCGGCCGGCTTCGCACATGCCGCTGGCGGCGATGACGATGTACGGTCCCGGCTGCGCGGCGATGCCCTTCGATTCTTCCTTGTCCGAAACGTAGTGAAGCCCGTCGAACTCGAAGGGCGGATCGCCGCCGACCAGCCGTGCGTACATTTGTTTGTCGTAGCACTCCGGGTGCATCTTGAAGACGTCGGTCAATTTCACGGTGAGCGGCGAATCGACGTAAACGGGGATCGACGGTACCTTTTGGGCGGCGCGCAGCCGCTTGAGCGCGTAGACCACTTCTTGCGCGCGTTCCAGCGCGAACGCAGGAATGAGAATCTTGCCCCCGCGGCGGACCGTGCGATTGATGGCATCCGCGAGCGCGTTGTCGACTTCCTCGATGGGCGGGTGGTGTCTGTCTCCGTAGGTACTTTCCGTGACCAAGCAATTGATGCCGGTGGGGACTTCGGGGTCGCGCAAAATCGGGAGACCCTTGCGGCCTAGATCGACGGCGAAGGCCACGCGCGCGCGGGCGCCGTCGTCCTCGACGTCGAGCACGACGATGGAGCTGCCGAGCACATGGCCGGCATCGAGCAGCCTGAGCGTTATGCCTGGCGCAATGAGGTGCGACCGGCGGTAGGGCAGACCGATGATCTGGCCCAGCAAACCGGTGACGTCCTCTGGACCATAGAGTGGCTCGACGGGCTCCATGTCCAGCCGGTCGCGCTCGATTAGCTTCTTGATGTGCTTGGCGTCGGCTTCTTGGATCATCGCCGCGTCCATCAGCATCGGCGTGCAAAGGTCGCGCGTCGCCGGCGTCGCGTAAACCGGACCGCGATAGCCCTTTTTGTACAGCAGCGGCAGAAGGCCGGCGTGATCGATGTGTGCGTGGGAAAGCACGACGGCATCGATCTCGTTCACTGGCACATGCAAGCCGCGGTTCAACTCGGTGGATTCGCGTCTTCGCCCCTGGAACATGCCGCAGTCAAGAAGAACCGCAGCCTTCGAGGTGCGCAGGATGTGCTTCGAACCCGTGACGACGCGCGCGGCGCCGATGAACTCTAGCTCAATCAATCGCCGCTCCTTTGATAGATGTAGGTCGCATTCGAGGCAGGACGGGTCTTCGCGTAGCCGGCAGGCGGTGCTGCGGCCAGCTCGGGAGTAATGCCACGCTTGAGCAGGTCGAGCGCTTGGGCCGGCGTGCTGGCAAAGCTGAAGAGCTCGAGGTCGTTCTTGTGAATCATGCCGTACTTGGCCAACGCCCCGAAATTGATGATTTCGTTCCAGTACTGCTCGCCGTAAAGGATGACGGTCATCTTGCCTTCCAGCTTGCGCGTCTGGGACAAGGTCAGGATTTCGGACATCTCGTCGATCGTGCCGAAGCCGCCCGGGAAGACCACGACGGCGCGTGCCGGGTGGGCAAACCACAGCTTGCGCATGAAGAAGTAGTGGAACTCGAACGACAGCTCGGGCGTGATGTAGGGGTTGGCGCTTTGTTCTTCGGGCAGGCTGATGTTGAGCCCGATGGTTCGCCCGCCGGCGTCCGCAGCACCGCGATTGGCTGCCTCCATGATGCCGTTGCCCCCGCCCGAACAGATGAGGTAGCGGGGCGTTCCCGGTGGCAGCGAGTTGGTCCATGCCGTGTACAGTCGGGCGAGCTCACGCGCATCCGAGTAATATTGCCCAAGCAGGCCGTTTTCCTGCAGGCGCGCCGAGCCGAAGAACACGACCGTGCCCGGGACCTCTTCTTTCTCGAAGCGAGCGAGCGGCTCCATGTACTCGGCGAGGATGCGCAAGCCGCGGGCGTCGTCGCTGTCGAGAAACTTCTCGTTCTTGTAGGCCAGAGGATGGCGAGCTACGGACGGTGTTTTCAGCTTCGGTTCGTTCATCGGTTACTCCATAGGATCAAAAGAGAAAGCGGTCGACGAGCCACGACAGCGCGGTTCCGGTCGCGGCGCCGATTACGTCCCAGGTCAAGTCGCGAAACGATGGATCGCCGCCTGCGTGCTGGTCATACACTTCTTTGGCGGCGCCTGCGGCAAACGCCAGCAGCAAGCCCGCACCGGCGCGAACGGTTTCGCGCTTGGAAACGAGGGATGCCCCCGCGTATCCGTCGACGGCAATCAACGCCGAGGCCGAGAAGTGCAGGGCCTTGTCTTTGCCCCACCAAGGGTCGGCGTCGTCGCGGTCGCTCGCGCGGCAGGGGAGGGCCAGAAGATGCAGGAAAAGCACGAGCGCGATACCTGCGGAGAACCTTGCTTTCGAGCGCGCGTGCACGTCAAAGCCATGATAGCCGGGTTTGCGCTCGGCCGCCTCTTTGTGTGGTTTTCGCCCCGGTGGCCCCCTTGTAGCGCTTCGCGGAATTGACCCGTTTTGCCCTCCATGTTATCGAAGGAG
>CAZTTW010000792.1:0-2880 GCA_964616265.1 uncultured Myxococcales bacterium
TCGAGCGTCTGGAGAAGGCATCGCACAAGATTGCCGAGGCGCTCTACAAGGCGGCGGGCAGCGCGGACGGGGCCCAGACGAATTCGGCCGGTGGACAGCCCGGGAGCGATGCTGCCGGCAAGAAGGACGACGTCATCG
Organism: uncultured Myxococcales bacterium; assembly: GCA_964616265.1. Classification (GTDB taxonomy): domain Bacteria; phylum Myxococcota_A; class Polyangia; order Fen-1088; family Fen-1088; genus Fen-1118. Next base: position 139 of record CAZTTW010000792.1, read on the forward strand.
ACGCCGAATACGCCGCCTAAAATCTGCAAAGCCGCCTAGGCGGTCGCGGCTAGGCGAGGCGGCACGAAAGCTGCTACCGGAAAGAGTACAGGAACAGGAGATCCCCCATGAAGATTCGTCCGCTCTACGACCGCATTGTGGCCAAACGCCTTGCCGAGGAAGAAAAGACGTCCGGCGGCTTGTTCATCCCCGACACGGCCAAGGAAAAGCCTCTCGAAGCGCAGGTCATCGCCGTCGGTGACGGCAAGCTTCTCGAGAATGGCAAGACGCAGCCGCTCGCAGTGCGGGTCGGCGACAAGGTGCTCATCGGTAAGTACACCGGCTCTGAAGTGAAGCTCAACGGCGAAGACCACATCATTTTGCGCGAAGACGACATCCTCGCGATCTTGGACAAGTAGAAAGAGACATCATGGCAGCCAAAGCAATTCTTTTCGGCATCGAAGCTCGCAAACAAATCGCCATCGGGCTCAACACCCTTGCCAATGCCGTGAAGGTGACCTTGGGGCCGCGCGGTCGAAACGTGGTCTTCGAACGATCGTGGGGTGCGCCGACGGTCACCAAGGATGGCGTGACGGTTGCCAAGGAGGTCGAGCTGGAAGACCACTTTGCCAACATGGGAGCGCAGATGGTCAAGGAAGTCGCGTCCAAGACCTCTGATATCGCCGGCGATGGTACGACCACCGCGACCGTGCTCGCTCAGGCCATCTATTCGGAAGGCCTCAAGCTGGTGGCCGCCGGCGCCAATCCGATGGATATCAAGCGTGGCATCGACGTTGCCGTTGAAGCCGTTGTCGCAGAGTTGAAAAGGCAGTCGAAACCGACCAAGGGAAAGAGTGAGATTGCCCAGGTCGGTATCATCAGCGCGAACGGTGACGATACTATCGGCAAACTCATCGCGGAGGCGATGGAGAAGGTCGGCAAGGAAGGCGTCATTACCATCGAGGAAGCCAAGGCGATGGAGACGACCTTGGACGTCGTCGAGGGCATGCAGTTCGATCGCGGCTATCTTTCTCCCTATTTCGTTACGGACACCGAGCGGATGGAGGCGGTCCTTACCGACGCGTACATCCTCATTTGCGAGAAGAAGATTTCGGCGATGAAGGATCTCTTGCCAGTGCTCGAGCTGGTTGCAAAGAGTGGCAAGCCCTTACTGGTCCTCGCCGAGGAGGTCGACGGCGAAGCCCTCGCCACCTTGGTGGTCAACAAATTGCGCGGGACTCTCCACGTTTGCGCAGTCAAGGCGCCAGGGTACGGCGACCGTCGGAAAGAAACCCTGTCGGACATCGCTGTGCTTTGCGGAGGGAAGGCGGTCACCGAGGATCTTGGTCTCAAGCTCGAGAACCTGACGTTGGCGGATCTTGGCCGGGCCAAAACCATCAATGTCGACAAGGACACCACGACGCTTATCGACGGCGCCGGCAAGAAGGACGAAATCCAGGCGCGCATAAAGCAGATTCGAGCGCAAATCGAGGATACCACTTCGGAGTACGACCGCGAAAAGCTGCAAGAGCGGCTGGCCAAGCTGGTCGGCGGGGTCGCCGTGATCAAAGTAGGCGCGGCGACGGAGACCGAGATGAAAGAGAAGAAGGCCCGTGTCGAGGATGCCCTTCATGCGACCCGAGCGGCGGTCGAGGAAGGCATCGTCCCGGGCGGCGGAGTAGCCCTGCTGCGCACCTTACCGGCCCTGGAGGCGCTCCATCTGAGCGGGGATCAGGCCTTTGGTCTCGCCATCATTCGACGCGCCATCGAGGAACCTTTGCGCCAGATCGCGCAGAATGGCGGCGACGAAGGGCCCGTCGTGGTGAACAAGGTTCGCGAGGGCAAAGGCGCGTTTGGCTACAATGTCGCCACCCACACCTACGAGGATCTCGTGCTGGCTGGGGTGATCGATCCGACCAAGGTCGTGCGGGTAGCCTTGCAAAATGCTGCTTCAGTCGCTGCACTCATGCTCACCACGGAGGTGATCATCGCCGAAAGACCGAATGGGACCAAAGAAAACCCGGGCGCCCCAGGACAGGACGACATGGGCGGGATGGGAACCTAGCGGCGGAAGCAATCCTTGTGCTTCGCGATGCCATCTGAGGATGGTGTCGGGTTGGTCGACCACAATGGCCTTCTGCCACGCAGGCAACAAAGTGGCGCTTATGAGCAGTTGAAGCCTGTCGGTAAGGCCAAAACGTGGCCGGCCACCGGTCCTCCGGAGCACGTTGATCGGGTGACGGAGAGTGGCGTTTTCGACGACGAGCTCGCGTCGGGGACGAGGCAAAGATCGGCGATGACCTGGAGCGGTTCAACCCGCAAGCCGCCATTTTGGCCGAGAAGATCGCGATGGTCGAACGACACCTCCGCAGAGTGGCGGAGCGCCTTCCGCGAAGCCCGAGAGAACTACAGCCCATGACGGACACATCGGACGTGGTCATTTTGCACCTGTGGCAAGCCATTCAGGTGGTTATCGACCTCGCGGTTTCGAGTTGCGTTCGCATGGGACTGGGTGCACCGGCCAACTACGGAGAAGCCTTTCACAAGCTCGCCGATGCGCAGGTAATCGAACCCGCGCTGGCTGAGCGCCTCTCCCGCGCGGCGGGCTTCCGCAACGTCGTCGCACATGCCTACGAAACGATCGACATGGATCGAGTGTTTGGCGCCGCAGCCCAGGGGCCGGCCGATCTGCGCGCGTTTCTGGGCGCCCTAGGAGCGTGTTGCACATAAGGCATCTGGCGCTCCTCGCTTCGCTCGGGACGC
>CAZTTW010000793.1:0-2878 GCA_964616265.1 uncultured Myxococcales bacterium
GTCGTCGCCAAAGACGCCCTTGCGCAGCCGATGATCGACGTAGATGGTGCCGACCACGTTTCCTTTGACGGCCAGCGGAACCGCCAGGACGGAACGCAGATGGAGATCGCTGACGGACATGTGCTCGGCGAAGCGTGTGTCCCCTGCTGCATCAACCGCAATGACCGGCTCGCCGGTATCTGCTGCTTGCTTGGCAATCGAACGCGAAAGCGACGAGCTCGGTCCTTCCAGACTGGTTTGGTCCATATTGCGCGCCACTCTGACGGTCAGCTCGCCAGCGCCATCCTTGAGCAAGAGGAAGCCGCGCTCGGCGTCCGTAAGCTCGATCACCGTATCGATGATGGTTTCGAGCACGCGGGAAAGGCGCAAATCGCTGTTGAGGCGCTTGTTGATGCGCAAGAGCCGTCGGAGGTGACTTTCCAGAAGCGTTGCACGTTCGGCGCGAGAATCGGACGCCCCACCCTCGTTCGTCGGCAATTGGAGAATCTGCGCCTCGCGATCCCCTTCCAGACCAGGCCAGTATTTGGCAGGTGTCTTCATCTTGACCTCCTTGAAACTCGCTCGTGCAACCTCGATTTGCTCGCTCGATCGCGCATCCCCGGCGCGTCCGAAAAGTTGAGACGCCAGCGCGGCCAGCCGCCAGACCGCCGGCAATCGCCCCACGGCTTTCGCTTGCCTGGCGTGGTCGGCAAGTCCAGCCGCGAGCGTGACGAGCTGCTGGGCGGTGCTCGATGGGTCGCGCAAAGCAATGCGCGCTCGGGTGGCAACGGCAAGCTCGTCGAGCGGCATGGTGCCTTCTTTGACGTTCGCGCCTTCCGCCGTCGTGCAGGCCCGAAGCGTTTCGCGGGCCTTCTCGAACTGGTTTTCATCGGCGAGAGCTTCGGCATATTCCAGCGAGGCGATCGCGACCATGGACGCCATGCCCGCTTGAGCGAATCCGTCGATGGCCTTGCCGTACGTGCGCCCTGCCGCGGTCGCACCGGTCTTGCGCTCGAACTGGGCGCTGAGCAGTGCTGCGTAGGCATCGAAGACCGGGAGCTTCAGGGTGCTGGCATCGTTCTCGATGGCTTCGACGGCTCTCCTCGCGGCAGCGACGTCCCCAAGTTGCAGAAGGAGCTGACCGACGTTGAAGACCGCCAACGCGTGGTCGGAAAGCGCCGTCAGACGGCCAAGCTCGCGAATGGCACTGTCAAGCGCCGCAAGGGAGCCGCCGTAATCGCCGATCTCAGCGAGCGTACAACCGAGGTTGAAGCTGGCCGCCGCAAGGCCGTGGAGGTCGTGCAGGCTCTCGTAGATCTGGACGGCTTCCCGGTAGCCGGCGGCGGCCTGCATCGGCTGGCCGTCGAGTTGCTCCACCAGTCCGGAAAGCGCCAATGCTCGCGCCAAAAGCAGGCGATTCGCGGACGTCTTCGCGTGCTCGGCTAGGTCGCGGGCCAGCGCGCGCGCCTGCGCGACCTTCCCCCTGTAGGCGAGAGCCAACGCTCCGACCTCGCGGGCCAGGAGACCGGTGTCTCCCGGCGAGTCGAAGATAGGCTCGACCGCGGCAAAGGCTTCCGTGAAGGCCCCGCTCGAAATCAGAATCCGCGCCAGTCGTGCTCGTAGAAGCCCAGCGGACTCGCGCGTGCCCACATCGACGAGGGCCGCTTCGAGGAGCGCGCGCGCTGCCTTGGGATCGCCGCGCCTGCCGAGCAGCCAGGCTCGTCGGTCGATCACGGCGACGCGTGTCTCGTGGTCCGTCGGGTGGCACTCCTCGATGGCGGCCAACGCTTCGTCGTATCGTCCGAGAATACCAAGGACCATGGCCAACGTCAGTCGGTCGTCCTCCGTCAAGACTGCCGCATCTGCTCGCAAAGCACGCAGTCCGTACGCGCCGGCACGGCTCCAGTTCAGCGCCGTGACGGCCTGGCGCATGGCCTGGGCGAACTCTGCCGCCGCCCGAGCCCGATCGCCGAATGCCAGGTCGACCTCGGCTCGCCGAGGATCATCCGCGGGTAGAGCATCGGCTGCGGTGCGCGCGACGAGCTTCAACGCAGGATCGAACGCCATCGCCTGCCAGATCGCATGCAGATGCAGGTCGCTGGCGAGCGCTGCCTTGCGAGAATCCAGCCAGCCCGCCCGCTCTGCCTCGGTTCGCGCCGCCATCCTGCCGATCTGGTCACCCTGCTCGCCCTTCGTCGATATCAATGCGATCGTCACCAGGAGCGCGCGCGTTTCGGCGCAAAGGGAAGCGAAGCTGGCGTCCAGCAAACGCTGAAAATCCAGGTTGTCGCTGCCCACGTCGACCAGTGGACCAACCGAAGCCGCATTTCCTCGGACGCGATCGATCCACCTGCGAACCAGCAAAGTCGCGGCGCCTGCCAAGCCGTTCGATGCAGCAGCGACTTCGTCGACGATGTCGCTTGGCGGCGATCGGCCTGCTCCGTGGGTGGCCATTTCGATGATGGCCTCGCGGGAAAGCTTCGCGAGCGCGATGCTTACGGTATTGGGACGCGCCAGAGGGCGTTCGCAGGGAAGGAGCACGAGCAACCTTCCGCGGGCGGCGCCCGACGCGATAGCCGTGGCGAGCGCCTCGTCTTCGGGCGAGCCGGCGAGAGCCAAGCAGAGCGGACGCTCGGCAGCCCGCGTCTCCAGCGAGCTCGCCAACCGTGCGTATTTCTCCTGCGCGCTCGCCGTGGGCTCGAGCAGAGCCTCCCGTTGCTCGGGCGACACTGCGATCTCGTCCTGCCGCAGGAGCTCCACGGCATCGGTCTCTACGAGGTCAAGGCGGCCCCAGCTTTGTGCGAGGACCGCTAGCCGAGCATCGCGAACAGCGCGTGCGACGAGCGTATGGCGGCCAGAGCCCGGGGGACCGACGATGCAGACCACACTTGCCGAGCAG
>CAZTTW010000794.1:0-2871 GCA_964616265.1 uncultured Myxococcales bacterium
CGCCGAAGGCGGTCCCTGCGTCGCTGCCCACAGCACGGTTCGGGCACTCTTGGCGGCCTATAGCGGGCCCCTTTACCAGGTCCGGAGAACCGGGGATGGCACGACCAAGGACATCGGGCTCCTCGCCCCGGGTGGCTTCGCAGACTCGGCCGTGCAGGACGCATTCTGCGGCACCGATGTGTGCACCATTTCGATCATTTATGACCAGTCCGGCGAGGGCAACCATCTCACCAAGGCGCCCCCGGGCGGTCAGAAGACGACGGCCGACAACGAAGCCAACGCGAGCGCGCTTCCCGTCACAGTCGGTGGCCATAGCGTCTACGGGGAACACAATCCGGCAGGCGTTGGCTATCGAAACAACCAGGCCAAGGGCACGGCCACCGGCGACGACGCGGAGACGATCTACATGCTCACCAGTGGCAACTATTACAACGCCGGGTGCTGTTTCGACTACGGGAACGCCGAGACCGACAGTAGGGACAACGGCGAGGGCACGGCGGAGGCAGTGTACTTTGGAAATTGCACCATCTGGGGCAAGGGCTCGGGCAACGGGCCATGGGTGATGGGAGACCTTGAAAACGGTCTCTGGGCCGGAAACCAAAGCCCCAACAATGGAAACACCTCTGTGCCGGCGAGCTATACGTACGTCACGGGCATGGTGAAGGGTGACAAGGCCGGCTCGAATCACTGGACCATCAAGGTCGGCAACGCGCAGTCCGGCGTCCTGACAAAAGCGTTCGATGGAAGTCGCCCCAACGCACGATACAATCCGATGCGGAAGGAGGGCGCCATCATCCTGGGTACGGCTGGCGACAACAGCGACGCCTCTCAAGGAAACTTCTTCGAAGGGGTCATGACCGCCCACTACTCGTCGGATGCGGCCGACGACGCCGTCCAAGCCAACATCGTCTCGGTCTACGGACAGTAACGAACGCGCGGCAGCTGCGCGGCCAGCTGGTCGTAGGCCTGGCGCGAGACGTGGCGGCGCACATGGGTCAGCTGGTACCAGATCTCGGCTTCGTTCTCTTCGGCCGGTGCAAGCATAGCCAGATCCAAGCGCGGCGGCTTTCTCGCCGGCTTCGCGCCCAGGATTTGGCCACACGCTTGCCCCGACAAATCGCGAAAGACGCCGCTGCCGAAGTGGTCGTAGTAGAAAATCGTGTGCGCTGTCGACAACGAACCGGCCCAAGGATAGCTGCGCAAGAGCCAGCCCGACGCCAGGCGATCGAGCGCTTGCTCCACCCGAACGTGTTCACGGCCGCGCTTGCTCGACTTTCGTTCGGCGAAAAACAGCGCGGTACCGAGCGCATCGCCTTGCACGTTCCAGATCTCGCGCAAGCCGAAGTGCGCAGGATCCCGCGCCACCCGCGAGCCGTGGGTCAGCTCGAACTGACCGACAATGAAGGCCGCGATGTGCGGAGCCTGCTTTTCCAGAAACCCAAGCGTCGCCATGGCTTCGTCGAAAGTCTCGGTGGGAAAGTCGGTAAAGCACATCAGCTCGGCGGCAATGCCCGCGGCGGCCAGGTTGCGCACGGCCTTGGCCACCACCTTCGGCGTTACGCCTTTGTCGATGAGGCGAAGGACGCGCGGGCTGGCCGACTCGACGCCGAGACTGCAAGCCACCGCCCCGCCCCGCCGCAATCGCGCGCAGAGCTCGGGCACAAGATGCGCCTCGGGCCGCAAGTCGGTGCCCCAGCGCAAGTCGAGGCCCCGTTCTGCCAACGCGTCGGCCAGCCGGCCCAGAGTTTTCGGCGCCACTGAGTCCTGCGACAGATAAAAGAAGCGCGTATGGTGGCGGACCGACAGCGCGCCCAAGTGCTCGACCACGGTTTCTACCGCGCGTTCGCGGTAGCGTGCCGTTCCCGTCGCGGTGAGGCCGTAGTGGCAGAAGGCACAGCGGCCCCAATAACAGCCGCGCGTCGGATCGTAGGGCAGCAGCAAGTGGGGCGACAAATAGCGATCGAGCGGAAGGCCGTCGAAGTCAGGTGCGGGAAGGCCGCGCAGATCCACGGTGGGCGGACCGGGCAGATAGCCGGCACCCGCTGAAGAATCGCGCAGCACCAAGTTGGGAATCTTGGTCAATTCGCGCGCGTTCGCGCTGCCCTCGCCCAGAGTACGACACAGCGATAGCAGGGTGTGCTCGCCCTCGAAAACCACCGCACTGTCGAACGGGCCCAGCGCCTGCCGAAGCGCCGGACCTTGCAGTCGCAACAAGACCTGCGTGATGGCAGGACCGCCGGCGACCAGATGGACCTCGGGAAGCGCCCGCTTCAGCTTGAGCGCGAACGAATACGCCAGGACCAACTGGCCCGGAAAACACACCGAAAGTCCCACCGCATCGACGTGTGCACGGCGCAATCGCGGTACCAGGTCGCGCGCAAGGTAAGCGTCGAACGGGTCGCGGTCCGGCTCTGCATCGTGCTCCATTTCCTCGGGCGTAGTGAGCGCGAAAGGCGATCGGTAGGCGGTGAAGTCGAGTTGCAAAGGTGCGTGCGCGGCCGAAATTACTCGCAAGGCGGCCTCGATCGTCGTCACCGCGTTGGCGTACATCCCAGGGTCAAAGAAGCGCTCGGGCCGGCGCAAGATGGCGAGCGCCGCATCGATGCCGCCCGGCACCGCCCTCGCCTCGGCACGCACGCGGGCCAGGGTTAGCAGCTCGAGTTGCGCCTGGTGATCGAGCGAGCGTCGACGGCGCAGATTGGCCCAGCGACGCTCGATACGGTCGGCGAGTCGAGACAAGGGCTCGCGACGAAGCAGTGAGCGGAAGCCCTCCAGGTTGGCGTCGATGGACAAAACCTCGATGCCCTGAGGGCGTAGAAAACCCGCCAACGCCGGGATCGAAGGATACGGCGCCGTGGGATCGCACGCCGG
>CAZTTW010000795.1:0-2870 GCA_964616265.1 uncultured Myxococcales bacterium
TACGGCGGCACCGCTCTTGTCATGAGCCTCTTTATGGCTGGCGTCCTCACCAACATTTCGGCGCGCGCGCCCGAGCCGGCACGCATGACGCTGTGGCAGTCGCTGCGCACGGTGCGCAGCAGATCCAAGAATCGGCGCACCGGCGGCCCCGACGTGCGCGTCGTCGTCGAGGCTCGCTGAGCATGCGTTTACTGGTCGCGGGCGGTGGCACCGGCGGTCACCTGTTTCCCGGTATCGCCGTCGCCGACGAAGTCCTGCGACGTGGCGGCAGCGAGGTTCTGTTCGTCGGCACGAGCCGCGGCATCGAGACCCGCGCCGTGCCGGCTGCCGGTTATGCGCTCGAAACGCTGCAAGTGACCGGCCTCAAGCGCATGGGCCTCGTGGGAACCATGCGCGGCCTGTTCCGTGTGCCTCTCGCCATTTTCCGCTCGCGGGCGATCTTGCGAAAGTTCAAACCCGACGTCGTGCTGGGCGTGGGCGGCTACGCCTCGGGGCCCATGGTGCTCGCCGCCGCGCTGCTTGGCTATCCGACCGCGATTCAGGAACAGAATAGTGTTCCCGGTATCACCAACCGCGTGCTTGGCCGATTGGTGCGCGCCGTGTTCATCGCTTTCGAAGACGCAGCTCGCTTCTTTCCCGCGCGCAAGATCGAGCGCTTGGGGAATCCTGTTCGGCAGAAAATCGTCGCAGCGCTGGAAAACGCACAACCGACGGCACCGTCGGCGAGCCTGCGCATTCTGGTTGTGGGCGGCAGCCAAGGCGCACGTGCGGTCAGCGACTTGGTGATGGCGACTGCGCAGGCGCTCGCAGCGCGCGGATTGGACTTCACGCTGGTGCACCAAACTGGCACGGCCGATCTCGAACGCGTGGAAGCGCGCTACCGCGAGCTGGGGCTTTCCGATCGCGCCCAGGTCAAGGCCTTCATCGACGACATGGCCAGCGCCTACGCTAACGCCGACCTCGTCGTCGCGCGCGCCGGTGCCCTGACCCTGGCCGAACTAGCTATCGCAGCCAAGCCGGCGATTCTGATTCCCTTGCCCACGGCGGCCGACGGTCACCAACGCAAGAATGCTGCCCGCTTTGCCAGCGAGGGCGCTGCCCAGCTCTTCGATCAGGCGACGACGCAAGTGGAGGATTTGGCAGCCACGATCGTGGAGCTTGGAAGCAATCCGAGCAAGCGCGCCCAGATGAGCACGGCCATGCGCGCCCTCGCCCGCACACAAGCGGCGCAAGCGGTTGCGGATCGCTTGCAAGCGCTGGCGAACAGCCGGCCTATTTGAGGCTCAGCTTCATGACAGCGCCAGAGCTGGGATCGAGACCCTTTATAGGATCGAGCACGCCGCTGTTAACCCAGTAGACGTTGGTGGCGTCCACCACGATGCCAACCGGCGTGGCCTGGCTAGAGGCTAGCGTGGTGGGGACACCGCCAGCCAAGGGCACCTTCATGACGCTGCCGCCTGAGCCGGTGGTCCAGTAGACGCTTGTGGCGTCCACAGCGATGCCGGTAGAGCCCGGCGCTACGGGCTGACCAGAGACGAGCTTGACGATGGCTCCGCCGCCAATGGGCACCTTCATTATCGTGCCGTCATTGTAGTTGGCCCAATAGACGCTCGCGGCGTCCACGGCGATGGTGTACGGTTTGGCTTGGGCCGACGCAAGCACGGTGGCCGGACCTCCGTTCAGTGGCATCTTCATCACAATGCCCTCGGCGGGCACGGCAAGGCCGGTCCAGTAGACACTTGTTGCGTCCACGGCGATGGCGTTCGGAAAGACCTGATCGGAAGCGAGCACTATTGGGGCACCACCGTCTGACGGCATTCTCATGATCGTGCCATCCGTGTAGCCAGTCGAGTCTTCTGTGTAGCCGTTTGTCCAGTACACACTCGCTTCTCGCACGGCGATGGCGACGGGAGACGACAGGCCTGTGGCCAGCGTGGTCGGCGTGCCTCCGGCGATTGGGACCTTCACGACGGAGCCAGCAACCGGAGGAACAAGAGATGATCCCTGGTTGACCCAGTAGACGCTTGTGGCATCCACCACTATGCCTAGAGGGCCGGTCATTCCCGATGCGAGCGTGGTTGCATCTCCGCCGGCCAGCGGCACCTTCATCACCGTGCCAGAACCGTAGTTCGTCCAGTAGACATTCGTCGCGTCCACCGCGATCCTGACAGGGTCGCACTGTCCAGAGGCGATAGTCACGACGGCGAGTGGCTGAGTACCGCCGATGCTGGTGACGCCGCCGGTGCTCGCGGCACCTCCTCCAGAGCCGATGAGGCCCCCTGTCGTTGTTGCGCCTCCGCTGCCGGTGCTGCCGCCCGTGCTCGGCAGGTCAATCGCTTCGGATTTGTTGCAGCCCAAGATAGCCCCGAGGGCGAGAAGAACGATGGCAGCGACGTCGCAACGGCGGGGGCAAGCGCGCAAAGATGACCTTCGTTTCGCCAAGAGTGCCGGATCCACAACAGAGCTTGCTCCTTGGATAGTCATCGCTGGTAGCTTACACGCAATCCGGGAGATCAAGTCGGGGAGAACCCCGGCTGCGGTGACAACAGTCACGCATGCCTGGCTCTACCGGCGTACACGACTTTCTACTGGAAGCGATCTCGAACAGGAGCGGGAAACCGATCACCGCGAGCCCGATCGCGTGAAATGCCCTTTGCCCGATCTTCCAGGCACTTGGCGCCTCTTAGGTCCGCGGTACCCCGGATCGTCGAGTCGCGTTTTGCCAGAATCGTCTACAGCCTCGGCGCATGTCTCGACTATTACCCGACTCTCTTCCTTCTTCTCGAGGAACTCCTTGAGCCTCGCGGTATGGCAATGCCACTCCCGTCCTGTCCGAAAATCTGTCGCCGCGACTCATGCGGCCTCACGGC
>CAZTTW010000796.1:0-2869 GCA_964616265.1 uncultured Myxococcales bacterium
GCGCGCGTCGACCTGTGGCACGCCGACCTTCCCGAAGAGTGCCTGATGGTTTTCGGCAGCGAAACGACCGGCGTGCCAAGCTCGCTCGTCCTCGCCGCGGATCAAGTCGTCGCTATCCCCATGTACGGCATCAACAATTCCTTTCCTGTCACCGTAGCCGCCGGAATCGCCATGGCAGAGTGGACCCGTCGCCATTTCGTTCCTTCGCAGGGAGAACGCCCGTGATTCCGTACATCGCCCAGCCCCAATTCCATCTCGGTCCCATCACCATCCATGCCTTTGGAGTGCTGGTCGCCAGCGGCATTCTGCTCGCCTTCCGGGTCATCCGGCAGCGCGCCGCCGCCACCGGTCTCGATCCGGTGCTCGCCGAACGCCTCGCCATGCGCATGGTCATCATCGGCTTCATCTCGGCGCACATCTTCGATCAGCTCGCCTACTACCCGCGCGAGGTCCTCGCCAATCCGTTCAAGCTGCTCTACATCTGGCAAAGCATCAGCTCGTTTGGCGGCATCCTTGGCGGCACCTTGGTCGCCATTTGGTTCGTGAAGCGACAAGTGCGAGGCCCCCAAGGATGGAAATACCTCGACCTCATCGCTTACGTCTTTCCTCTTGCCTGGGTCTTCGGCCGGGCTGGCTGTGCCTTCGCGTTTGATCACCCCGGCTACGAAACGAAATTCTTTCTGGCGGAAATGTATACGGACCACGTCATTCGCCACAATCTCGGGCTCGACGAGATGCTATTGACCATTCCGCTCGCCCTTTTGTTTTGGCGGCTGGGGCGAGGCAAAGGCCGTGTCCCGGGCTTTTTTGTCGGGCTGATCGCCGTCGTCTACGCGCCCATTCGCTTCCTGCTCGATACCCTTCGTTGGGACGACGCTCGCTACTTTGGCCTTACGCCAGGACAGTACAGCTCGATCGCCTTGCTCGTTCTCGGCGCCGTCGTTCTCTACTGGGCGTCGAAGCGCGCCCATGCCGGAGCGCCCGCCCCCGTCTAATCAGAAGCGCAGGACGGTCAGGGTCTCGACGTGGGACGTGTGGGGCATCATATCGAAGGGTGAAACGCGCACGACCTTCGCACCCGCGCTGACCAGCAGCGCAAGATCACGGGCCAGCGTGCGAGGATTGCAGCTCAGATAAAGAAGCGTCGGCGGACGCAAGCGTGCGAGCGCGGCGAGGACACGTTCATCACAGCCTTTGCGCGGCGGATTGAGGACAACCGTATCCGCGCTCGCGATCTGCTCCAAACAAGTGCCAGCATCACCGGTCACGGTACGAATGCGGCCCATACTTCCCTCGGCCAGGAAATCGGTAGCAGCCCCTGTAGCGGCGGCACTTGCTTCGATCGCGACGACCTCGCGCGCTTTGGCCGCCAGGGAAAGCGCGATGCCGCCGGCCCCCGCGTAGGCATCGACGGCACAGGCGATGCCCTCGGGAACCGACGCGGCGATGGCTCGATAGATCGAGGAAGCAACGCCGCGATTGGCTTGGAAGAACGAACGCGACGACAGCCGAACGCGAACGTCGCCGATCGTGTCTTCCACCGTGGAAGGGCCCGAGAGCTGCGTTTCCGCTTCGCCGAAGAGCGCATTGCCAGTGCCGCTGTTCACGTTGAGCACGACAGAAACCACCGCGGGGCAGCGCTCGCGCAAGGCTGCGGCGATCGCAACGGCATCGAACGATGGGTTGCGAGCGACCACGAGGGTCGCCATGATCTGTCCGGCCGCGGTCGCGCGCAGGATCGCATAGCGAAGCAAACCGGTGCGGCGGATCTCGTCGAACGGATCGACGGATCGCTCGACCAGAATCGCCAAAAGGGCTCCCCGTGCTTCGTCGAGAACCGGCTCGACCAGCTGGCAGGCGGTCAGATCCACCAGGTCGTGCGAGCGAGGCGCGAAGCCGCCAAGCACCGGCCGTCCCGAAGCGCGCTCACGACCATAAACGTACTTGGCCTGGTTGCGATAACCGAGCACCCGCGGCGAAGGTGCACACGCCTCGACGGACAACGCCGCCAGTGCCTCGTGCTGGGCCAACTCGGCGCGCACTTTTTCCGTCTTCAACGCTAGCTGCGCGGGATACGCGAGCGCCATCAACGTGCAGCCGCCGCAGGCGCCGTACGCCGGACAAACCGCGGCCACGCGCTCTGACGACGGCGACAGAATCTCGCGCAAAGATGCCCAGGCTTCGCGCCAACTACCGCGGCGATGCACCGAAACATGGTCGAGGCAGGCGCGCACGTGCTCGCCGGGCAGGACACCGGCGATGTGCACGCGCAGCGATTCTTGGCCGATGGTCATTTCGGCCACGCCACTGCCGTCGTCGTCCAGCGCCGAGCAGGTGGCCTCGAACAGCTCGCCGGTACGCAGAACCGCCGGACGCACGCGGGTAGGTTAGTCGCGGCCCGAGCCGGCCTTGCTGGGCGACGGGCTATCGGGGACCGAAAGGTTGGTCACGGCAACTGGCCGCTCGAGGTGCGCGGTCACCTTGGCGCACGCCAGGGTGCGCGCTCCGCTGGGGAACTGGACGTCGACCTTGCCCGGCCCGGGAATGCTGGCCACCACACCCACGCCAAAGGACGCGTGGATGACTCTCTCGCCGGCAAGATACGAGTCTTTCGGTGAATACCCGCGCGGTGGCTTCGATGGATCGAAATCCGCCATTTGCGGCGCCGGCGTGGCCGAGCCGCGCGTCTTCCGGCGACGTGGCCGTCCCCACGAGCTGGAGCTGGAGCCGCCGCTGCTGGGCGCAGGCGCATTCTTCTCGCCACGGTAGTTGTGCTGGCTTCCGCACAGCTTGCACACCACCTTGGCGACACGTTCACCAATTTTGGCCATCACAACGTGCCAGGTGTCCCCGCAACGTGTGCAGATAT
>CAZTTW010000797.1:0-2868 GCA_964616265.1 uncultured Myxococcales bacterium
TGTGGTTTTGCCTTCCGGGCACCACGTCGGATTTGATTCTGAACGCGGGTACATAAAAGCCGTGCAGAACATCGAGCGACTTGAGGTCGAGCCGAATCGGCCGGCCGATGGCTGCGTACAACTCGGTGGTCTGCCGGCCATTGGGATAGGTGAACGACCACGCCCATTGCCGCGCAGTCACCTTGATCGCCATGGCGTCGCGCGGGACCTCGCGCAGGTAACGGTAATTGGTCCAGCCGTAATAGAACATGCTGAGGAACAGCACCAGCGGGATGCCTGTCCACAGCAATTCCAACACCGTGTGGCCGTGGATGTCCTGCGGCTGTCCCCCCTTCGACCGATGGTAGCGAATGACGAAATACACCATCAGGAAGGTGATGAAGACGAGGAACGCGATCGTCAGCGCAGAGACATAGAGAAAGACCGCGTCGACTTTGTCTGAAAAGCTGGAAGCACCACCAAACATTGATTTTTTACCTGTAGAGGTAGTCCGCGAACGTGAGTCCCACGAAGATGACAAGAACAGTAATTGCCGCTACGACCATGTACTTGAGCGCCGTGCTCTCGTACTTGAGATGCATGAAATAGAAGAAGACCAGGCTCGCCTTGGTGGGAGTAATCACCAGTAGGCCGAGGAGCGCCAGATTGGGGCTGTGTGACGCGCTCAGGGCGACCAGCGCGCCGGTCAGGGCGACGAGGATGCCCCAAACCTTGATCAAGGTCCCGTAGCCGACGATGTGCACTTGCTCGGCGTCGTGTGCTGTTGTGCTAGTCATGGTGAAGACTCTTGGGCGGGTCAGGCGGCGAGGTAGAAGAGGGGAAGAAGAAAGATCCAGATGACGTCGACGAGGTGCCAATAGAGGCCGGTATTTTCCAGCTTGATGAAGTCATCCTGGCGGATCTTGTTGCGTGCCAGGAACACCAGCATGATGACCATCAAGATCACGCCGACGGTGACGTGAAGGCCGTGCAGGCCGGTCATTCCGTAGTACAGGCTGAAGAACAGTGCCTCTCCGTGGTGCCGCTGCGCGAGCAGTGGCGAGCCTGGAAAGATGCCGTGGTGAATTTTTGCCTTCCACTCGAAGAACTTGTTGACCAGAAAGACGCATCCGAAGACGGCAGTGGTGGAAAGGAGCGCCATGGCTTGCACCTTCTTGCCCAGCCGAATGGCGGCAATGGACATGGCAATGGTCAGGCTGCTGGTAAGAAGAACCAGTGTATTGATCACGCCCAAGGTGACGTTGAGCTCGCCGGAGGCATGGTGAAAATCCTGCGGGAACATGGCGCGGTACATGCCATAGGCGACGAAGAGGCCGCCGAAGAGGATGAGCTCGGTAAAAACGAAGATCCACATGCCGAGCTTGGCGCCAATATAGTCGCGATGCGGGCCAGCATGACCTTCAGCTGGCTGGGTTTCGGACGTCGATTCGGCCGCTGCGCTTGTCACGGAGTCTCCTTGGCGACGGGCTGAACGGGATTGAAGTGATAGGGATCCTCGGTGATCACCGGCAGTGTGTGAAAATTCTCGACGGGAGGCGGTGAGGGCACCGTCCATTCCAAGGTGACGCCACCCCAGGGATTGCCCGGGACCTCGACCTTGCGGAAGAGACCGCGGACGAGGTTGTAGACCATGATGAGCAAGCCCGCGATCAGAATCCAGGAACCAACAGTCGCAATGAGGTGGCCCACGTGGAAGTGCGGCAAATGGTCGTAGTAGCGGCGAGGCATGCCCATCAGACCGAGAACCAGGAAGGTGAAGTAGAAGAGATTGAAGCCGACGAACATGTGGACAAAGGCGACGACGGCGGTGCGCTCGTTGTACATGCGGCCGAACATCTTGGGGTACCAGTAGTGCAGCGCCGCGAAGAAGGCGAAGCCAGTGCCGCCGAACATCACGTAGTGGAAGTGCCCGACGATGAAGTAGGTGTCGTGCAGGTGCACGTTGACGGCAAGCGCGCCTTGAAAGAGACCGGTCAGGCCGCCGATGCTGAACAGAAAGATGAATCCGAGGGCGAAGAGCATGGGGGCGCGCAATTCAATGGAGCCGTGGTGAAGCGTGGTCACCCAGTTGAAAATCTTGATAGCGCTGGGGATGGCGACCAAAAAGGTCAGCAGCGAGAACGTGATGATGGCTACTTGACTCATGCCGCTCGTGAACATGTGGTGTGCCCACACGAGGGAGCCCACGCCGGCGATGCCCATACTGGACATGACAATCGCCTTGTAGCCGAAGATGGTTCGGTGGGCGAAGGTCGGGATGATCTCCGAGATGGCGCCCATCGCCGGAATGATCATGATGTAAACGGCCGGGTGGGAATAGATCCAGAAGAGGTGCTGGTACAGAATTGGATCGCCGCCCAAGGCCGGATTGAAAATGCCGAGGTGAAAGACTCGCTCGAGAATGACGAGGAGAAGCGTGATGCCCAGGATCGGCGTGGCCAGGACCTGAACCCACGCGGTTGCGTAAAGCGCCCATGGGAACAGAGGCATGCGCATCCAATTCATCCCCTTGGCGCGCATGCGGTGCATGGTCGTGATGAAGTTGAGGCCGGTCAAGATCGACGAGAAGCCGAGAACGAAGGCGCCGAACACGGCCATGGTAACGTTGGTACCCGTGGTCACGCTGTAGGGGACGTAGAACGACCAGCCGGTGTCGGGCGGACCGCCGCCGGTGAACAGCGACGTCAGCGCAATGCACGCCCCGGACATGAAGAGGTACCACGACATCAGGTTCAGGCGTGGGAACGCGACGTCGGGGGCGCCAATCATGATGGGCAAGAAGAAATTGCCGAACACGGCCGGCAGGCCGGGGATGACGAAGAGGAAGATCATGATGACCCCGTGCAACGTGAAGAGCGCGTTGTACGT
>CAZTTW010000798.1:0-2868 GCA_964616265.1 uncultured Myxococcales bacterium
ATGCTTTCGAGAGTCGCAGGGCTCCCGATAATCGTGTCGGGCCGTCGGCTAATGCGGCGTAGTCCTGCGTCCTACAAATCTTGGCACACTGCCGAAGAACCGTCCCAAATTCCGGACTCCAGCCGTCTTTTTTTGGCCGTTTTCCTCATTCTCAGAGGAGGACGCGGCACACGCGCCCGTGCGCGCTATGCTTGCGCGCATGCCAGATCCATCCATGTCTAGCCTGCTCGTCATCTTCGGCGCCTCCGGCGACCTGACCCAGCGCAAGCTCATCCCTGCCCTTTTCGAGCTTTTTCAGGCCGGCATCCTTCCCGGCGGCGTAAGCGTCCTCGGGATCAGCCGAACCAAGCTGAACGACGACGGTTTTCGCGATCGCATGCGTTCAAGCTGTGCCTCGCGCGCGGGATTTACCGAGGCGCGGTGGACGGAGTTTGCACGACGGCTTTACTATTTCCCGGCGGACGCCGCCAACAGCTCGGAATGGCCGGCCATCACGCAGTCCCTTCAAGCCCACTGCGACGGCGGCGGCAACCTGCTCTTCTATTTGTCGGTCGCCCCCGAGCTCTACAAGCCGATCATCGCGAACATCGGCGCCGCAGGGCTGGTCACGCCGGGAAAAACCTGGTGCCAGGTGCACGATCATCCCGAGCCTCGTCAACGCATCATCGTCGAGAAGCCGTTCGGCTCGGATCTGGCGTCGGCGGAAGAGCTCAATCGCGCCATAGGGCGCGTTTTTGATGACGAAGACGTCTTTCGCATCGACCACTACCTGGGCAAGGAGACCGTCCAGAACCTGCTGGTCTTCCGCTTTGCCAACTTACTCTTCGAGCCGCTGTGGAATCGACGTTATGTCGACAACGTGCAAATCACGGCCGCGGAAACCGTCGGGCTCGAAGGCCGTGCCGGCTATTACGACAACGTCGGCGCCTGCCGCGACATGATCCAGAGCCACCTCCTCCAGCTCATGGCGGTCGTGGCCATGGAACCGCCCACGGCATTCCGCGCGGCGGATCTTCGGAACGAGCAGCGGCAGGTGCTGGAAGCGATTCGGCCCGTCGCCTACGAAGACGTTCCCCAGGTCGCGGTTCGCGGTCAATATGGCCGCGGCGTGGTGGCCGGCAAGACGCTGGCCGGTTATCAGGAAGAGCCTGGTGTTCGCCCCGGCTCGACGTGCGATACATACGTGGCCCTCAAGCTAATGATCGACAACTGGCGGTGGGATGGCGTGCCCTTCTTCCTGCGCACCGGCAAGCGCATGCGGCGCAAGCTGACCCAGTTCGTGATCAACTTCAAACCGGCGCCGCACCTCTTTCGCAACCTCGACAACGGTCGCGTGCAGCCCCGCCACAATCAGCTAGTGGTCAATGTTCAGCCCGACGAAGGCATCAGTTTGCGCTTCGAAGGCAAAGTACCCGGGCAAGGTCTTCAATTGAAATCCGCCCTACTCGACTTCGACTACGGACAACAATTCAAAGCCGCGCCTTTCGAAGCCTACGCCACCCTCCTACTCGAGGCGATCCGCGGTGATCAGTCGCATTTCAAAGACCGCCACGAGGTGGAAGCAGCCTGGCGAATCGTCATGCCGGTGCTGGACTATTGGCGCGATCATCCCGGTCGCGATGGCGACGACGGGCTCACGAGCTACCCGTCGGGCAGCTGGGGACCGGCTGCGGCCGACGAATTGATCAAGCCGTTCGGCAAGTGGCGCAATCCGGAGACCGACGGCTCACGCGCCGATCCGCCCCGCGAAAACGAAGTCCTCATCAATCGGTGACGGTGGAGATCGGAGATGAGCGACACGCTTTCGGGCTTGCCGGGTGCACACGTTGTCCGTCCCACCGCCGAAGAGGCGGCGGACGCGCTGGCAGAGATTCTCGTCGAGCACCTGCAAACCCGACTGGTTGTCGCCCGAACGGTGCATCTGGCACTGTCCGGAGGATCGTCGGCGAAGCTGCTCGGGCTGGCATTGAATGAGCAGAGGCGGCTTTCGAGCGACGAATGGTCGCGCGTGCATCTGTGGATGGTCGACGAGCGCTGCGTGCCCGACGACGATCCGCAACTGAATTTCGCCTTGATTCGCGACGGTGTGGCCACGCCGCTTTCGATTCCCACCGCCAATCTGCACGCCATGCCTGTGCTTCGCAAGAACGGCGATCGAGAGTACGAGCACGCTCTCACGCAGGCTCTGTCTGCCCGTCCGCCCGCCGACCGTCGTTTCGATGCGGTGGTGCTAGGGATGGGTCCCGACGGGCACACGGCCAGTCTTTTTCCGCAATCCCCGGCCCTCGACGAAGCCGAGCGGTGGGTAGTTTTCAACGACGGCGAACAGGTTGTGGCGCCCCGACCGCGCATGACGCTCACCTATCCGGCCTTGCGCTCGGCGCACCTCATCGTACTGCTGGTCACGGGAGCCGGGAAGCGCGAGGCTTTGGCCAAGACCGCCGCACGCACTTCCGAGTTTCACCTGTGGCCTGTCGCCGGGATTTTTCCCCAAAGCGACGCCCGAATGCTCTGGTTCGTCGATCACGCTGCGCTGCCGGCGCCGTGATCGGCGACACGAGCGCGACACCGCTGTCAGGCGCTCGTCGCCTTTTTGGCTAAGGCGTGCGGAATTCCGAGGCTTCCGCCTGCGAAACGCCGGCGCACTGATTGCTTCGGTAGCGGCCACCCGTAAGGAATTCCCCACTCAGGACACTACTTGTGGGTCAGGAGTGTTCGGAGTGTGATCGACTTCACTTCTCAACGCCTATCCCCTCGTGTCAGTATCGCTCACGCGTTCGTTCACTTAATTAAGGAGATCCGCGATGAAGGCTAGTGAAGTGGACCCCGAAAATAGGACCATGGGCTAAGGTGTAGTCCGCCTCAACG
>CAZTTW010000799.1:0-2862 GCA_964616265.1 uncultured Myxococcales bacterium
ATCCTCAAAAACAAGCATAACTGGATCATGAGCTGGCTGTACCTCGGCACTTTCGGTTCCTTCATCGGCTATTCGGCCGGCTTTCCGCTGCTGATCAAGTCGCAATTTCCGGGCGTGAACCCGCTGCAATTCGCGTTTCTGGGTCCCTTGGTGGGCTCCGTCGTCAGGCCCATCGGTGGGTGGCTGGCCGACAAATTGGGCGGCGCTGTGGTGACCTTTTGGAATTTCCTTGTCATGTCGTTGGCTCTTTCGGGGGTGATCTATTTCGTCGTGCACAAGACCGATCCCGGTGCTTTTTCGGGCTTCTTCGCCATGTTCCTCATCCTGTTTGTCGCCGCCGGAATCGGTAACGGCTCCACCTTCCGGATGATTCCCATCATCTTCCGAACGCTCAAGCTGCGCTCGCATGCCGGAATCAAGGAAGGCTCGGCCGCCTACCAGAACGCCATCAAGACCGCCACCAAGGAATCCTCGACCATTATCGGATTCGTCTCGGCGATGGCGGCGTACGGCGCCTTCTTCGTGCCCAAGAGCTACGGCACCTCCATCAATCTCACAGGCACGCCGGTGGCCGCGCTTGCGACCTTCCTCGCTTTCTATGCCACCTGCCTCTTCATCACGTGGCGCTTCTACGCACGCAAGAGCGCCGAGATTCCTTGCTGAGGTGAGGTAGCGCGGACGAATCGCGCTCGCTCGCCCGCCGACGTACAATCGCGGAATGTCCTATCTGCGCTTTCGCGGCGGGCTTCGCATGCCAGCCGGTTTGCTGGCGGTCTCTTTTCTCGTCGCGAGTTGTTCGGTCCGCTACACCGTGCGGTTGACCGCCGACGACATTCAGCAGTTCTTACGCAAGCAGCTGCCTGCGAGCGCTTCCAAATTCCTCGTCACCGCGACCGTTACCTCTCTTCAAGTCGAATTCATCGAGAACGAGAACGGCGTAGTCGTGCGTTCCGACGTGGAGGTCAGTCTAGTCGGACAGCCGCTCTTGCGTGGGTACGCCATCGTGTCGGGACAGATCCGCTATGCGTCCCCAACCGGTGAGTTCTTCCTCGACCGGGCAAGCGTCGTCATGATCGCCATCGAGGGTTTGCCCGACAGCGCCCGCGGAACGGTCGAGGAAGTCACGGGCAAGTGCATCGAAGGGTACCTCGCGTCCCAGCCAATTTACCGACTAAAGCAGTCAGATTTCAAACAGTCGCTCGCCAAGCTGGTGTTGAAATCGGTGCAGACGCACAACGGCCGACTGGAAATTGTCGTCGGAACGTAGTCCGCCCGAAAATGTCGCAATCCGATATGCTCTGGCGTCAACGGAGCGTCGCTCCGCGTTGTGACCTTTCGAGAGCTAGCTTTTGCGAGGCGAGTGAGACCAACGATGCCGACAATTATCGACGACAATTCGGACCTATCGAGCCGCTCGAGCGACGAGCTTTACGACATCCTGCTGCACATCGATCCGGCTCAGTCACCCGTACGCTACCGTGCCGTGCGCGATGAATATGGCCGGCGGCATGGCCGCACCGTGCACGGGCGCAGCCTCGACGAGTACTTCGAGGCGGCTCGTCGCGAGCGGCCGTTTGCCGCGCGCTCGCAATTCAAGAAGAGGGTACTCATCGCGCTTGCCCTATGGGGCCTGGCCATGTTGCTCGTCCGCGCCGTCCTCTTCGTGCGGACGCACCACTAGAGCACCATCAACCCGTTCGGTGCTCTAGAACGTCGTCCGCGCCACGGCGCCCGTTATGGGACCAGCGAGCGGCGCGACGGCTACGGGCCTTCCCTCGACGTAGAACAACACTCCTGTCGTGAGCGCAGCGGCGCCCGTCAGTCCCCAGAGGACGTTCGCGATGTTCTTGCGGGTGGTCACTGGGCTGATGTCGGTGCAGCCCGTGCCGTAAGTGCTGCCGCTACCGCAGGTCGAGTACAAGCTGTCGTACTTCGCTTGCATGGAAAGACCTGCAACGATCGCACCAGCGCCGAGAGCGACCGTGGCGCCAGCCGCCACCCAGGTCCACTTGCGCGGGTGCGCGCTTTCCGTGGCTTGTGCCACCGACTGTTGCGTTCCCGCAGGCTGGGTGGCCAAAGGTTGCAGGCGCAGGGTCACGACGTTCAGCACTCCGGCTTTGACGTCGACATCTTCGAGGGCGAGCGCCGAATGCTCGTGATTCGCGGTCACCTGGTGTCGTCCCGGCGTCGCCCACAGAACATTCACGAGCGGCGTGGCGCCGGCGCTCTTGCCGTCGAGGCGGATCTCGGCATCCGCGGTTTCGCATTCGACACGGATGCGCCCGAGCCGACGCTGCAATTCTTCGAGTGATTTCGTTGCTTCCTCGATGGTGGGCGACGTCGGGTCGTCCTCCGTCGCCAGGTATTTCTCGAACGCCTCGCGGGCCTCGACGGGGCGACTCAGGTCGCGGTTGGCCTGCCCGATGTTGAACATCAGCTTGGGCGAAGGGTAGGCCTGGTAGGCGGCGCCAAACCTTTCGAGGGCGCTGGCGTAGTCACCCTCGCCGTAAAACCGCGAGCCTTCGGTTAGCAATGCCTGCGCCTTTGCCTTTGCCTCAGGCGTTGCGACGGAGCCCACTTGGGCGATGAGCACGAGAACTGCGAGCGTATGCATGGGGGGCAAGTTCCCTCTGGGAATGGAGAAGATCTCGGTTGTTGCGCGAGCGCGCTTGAGGGGCTTCGGCCCGGCCTCGGCCTGCGACGATTTCGTTGCAGGTCGATGCAGATCTTGCGAACCCCTTCGGGCTCCTGCATCATCGTAATGACAGGCGAAAGGGGTTTCACCTCGATGGCAGTTGCTCGGAAGATGTTCGTCCTCGACACCAACGTCATTCTTCACGACAGCAAGTGCATGTTTCAGTT
>CAZTTW010000800.1:0-2858 GCA_964616265.1 uncultured Myxococcales bacterium
AGCGGGGCCATCACCGTGCTTGTGTACAGCGACGGCAGTGCCACCCGAACCGTCGGACCGCCCAACTGGGGTCCATACGTTTGCCCTGATGGCGGCTGCGACTCCTATTATCCCCCAGGCTCGCTAACCTATTTCCTCGAAGATCTGCGCGCGGTCGGAGACCTGTCCAACATCAAAGGGGCCTGGTGTGGAAAGTCAGCCTCCTTCGGAACAACCACGACAGTAGCCGCCAACGAGAAGACCAGTGTCGACTTGCAATGCATGCAGAACCCTACGCCAGCACAGTGTGCGCTGTACTACGACTGTCTTGGATTGACTGGCCCGGTGGAAAGTTCTGTCGGCGGATCGCCAACGGCGGCGTGCGGCTTTCAGTGACCGCGAGTTCGTTCTCGTGCCAACCGTGCGCGCAGGAATATGTCCTCGCTCTCGCTTCAGCTGGGCGGCCAGCAAGCCGACCACGCATACGTAGAAGGAGGGGTAGATGCATACGATCAGGATGGGCGACAAAGACACGAAGATTCAGGATCTTCCTACGCTGGCCGCCATAGTAAGGGGAGGGCAGGTCGGCGGGGACGCGACAGCCTACGACGAGGTCGCAGGGCAATGGCGTCGATGGCTCTCATTGATGGCGACTCGCGCACGGCTGACAGAAAGGTCGCTGTTGCGGCACGCTTTGCGCCGTCGGTTGGTGACCATGCGATGCTGTTGGGGGTGGCTGGCAACTGCCACGCTGGCTCTGGTTGGTCTGGCTGTTCCGGCGTGCGGGTCATGCAATTGCCCGAACACGCAAGGAGGTCGCATAACCGTCCCCTTCCCTCCCGCGGCGGTGAGTCGGATCGTCAGCCTCTCGGCGGATTCTGCGTGCAACGCGAGCGTGGGGGGCGTCGCTCAGATCGACGTCGGAACCGAAAGCGGTGTGGGGAATTGTGACGTCCACGTTCAACTCATGAACGGCGACGCGTACACGTTCACCGTCGCGTTCCAGTGGGTCGACCAGGGTTGCTGCGGCAGCCTCGTCGGAAAGGCTCAAAATCTCGTCCCTCAGCTGGGGGACGCAGGCGCCGGTGCACAGGGTCTTCCGATGGTTCCGGCGGGCTGCGGATCAACGTGCAGCACTGCCGCTGGCCCCGAAGTGACCTTCGTTGATGCCGCGTCCGCCGCCGCGGCGCTGGCTGGGCGGTGGCGGATCTGCGGCGCCTGGCCTGGCCTGCCTAATGGGGTCGTGGGGGTCGAGCTCGACCCCGCGTCGGCGTCGCAGCTGGGCTCGGACGGTGGGGTCGACTGGGGGGGCGAAGGCTACGAGCTGGTTTCGGGCTCTTCGGGTCTCGTGCCGAAGATGGACTTCGGGTACCTGCTAAGCTGGAATTTCGAGGTGGAGGACACGGTTGTCGGCCCCAAGATCTACCTAAACATCGACACCGGAGCAGGCCAAGGGGCGGCCGGTGTCGCCCACTATTCGGCGTGTCCCATGAGAATCCAAATCGACATCGCCGGGATCGTCCTGGTTCCGTTCGGCGGCTGAGGGTCAGAGCGTGACCTGCGCCGCGCGCCAAGAATGTAGACGATCTTTTCGAATGGCGGGTTATGTCGAGCTCGACATAACCGCACATTCAGCAGGATCGGTTCCAGTCAGCGACTAAGGCAGCGAGTTCGGCGAGGACTACCTCGAATGGTGCGACGACCACGCCCTGGACTCCACTCGACGTCGAAGATCGCCTGAAGGTGGCGCTCCGTCTCGTCGAGAGCAAGGCCTAGCCCGTGGTGAAGGCGGGACTCGGTTTGGCCGAACGGAAGGCCCTTGTCGAGCGTGGAATATCAGGGCGCGTTCACGACGAGCGCGAAAGTAGAAAGGAAGCCCAGGTGGTGATCACTCGGACTCAGCCTCTGGAAGTCATGGTGACCTTCGACCGATACCAGGTCGGCCGTTCGGGTGAGGCGAGTGAGCTCGGTCATGTATTCCTGGGAGCGCACCTCAAGGAGGTGCCGCGGTCGCCGGAAAATCACAGTCGCGTCCCAGGGCTTGGACCGAACGCCACCGTACTTCTCCGGAGTACGCGGGCGATCCGGTCATCGTCGTGCTGAGCATGGTGCAACCCCAACTTTCTAGATTTTCCGTCCATCGCTATCGACGAAGTACCGCTTTCCCTGCGGTAGAGCACAGCCCGGAAGCGCATCCTTCCGCGCTCCCGGCTATGAATTGGATGGGGCGGTGTCGCAACTCATCGTGACTCGAGCGACGCCGTTGTCGTACGGTTTGGCTTCGATAGAAGCGCGAGCGACCGCTTGGTGATCTCCTGGGCTGTGTCAGCGTTGACGCCCTTGACGAACAGCACGTAGCCCGCAAACTTTTCGGCTGCAACGAGCGACGTTCCCGCTACAACAAAGGGATCCGCAGCCGCCTCGTGCGCAACCACCTGGCCCGATCCTACCATCGCAACATGGCAACTATTGACCCGCTCGAGCCACGGTTTGGTGATGCTGGGTGTGGCGCGCAGCTCGATGACCGCCCCGATGGTCCGGCTCGTTCTGGCCTTTCCCATGAAATAGTCCTCCTTGAGTGGCGCAACACTCACGATCGCGTCTCGATAGGCCAGCAGTCCCATCTCACGTTCCCTGGCCGGCACGCCCGCACAAACACTCTCTGCAATAGCTGCATATCGTGCGGCTGAAGGTGTTTCGCTTGTTCCTGCAGCCAGTGCCCCACCACCAAGGACGGAAACACTTCCAATCGCAACGACAGATAGCAATGTCCTTACTTTCGTAGTCATGATGAATCCTCCTATTTGCGGCCTCTCGACGAGGTCACCACTAAGATTCCTCACCTCCGATTAAAAGGACGTTAAAAACAGGCAAGACAG
>CAZTTW010000801.1:0-2857 GCA_964616265.1 uncultured Myxococcales bacterium
TGGTTCAGCTGCGCCTCGGCGTCCGTCAGCGTGTAGATGACCTTCATGCTCTTGACGAGCGGGTCGATCAGGTTGGTGACGAAGGCCCAGATGAAGAAGAGCGCGGTGATGTAGACGACGGCCAGTAAGAGGCCCTTGGACTTCGGGGTTGCGGCGGGGTCAGACATGTTCCTACCTGTTCATCGTTGGTTGCGGACGCTGCAGCAGGCCGTTTTTTTGCAAAGGACGCAAGCAAAAAGTGTGTTCTCCGAGGGTCCGGTAGCTTTGCTCGGTTAGTGTCTTACATCTACCCATAGCCGATCGACGGCAGCTCGCGCTCATACCAACTTCTGCGCCGTCAGCTCGTCCTTCAAATACGCGTAGTAGATGGGCGCCGCTACGACACCGGCGACGCCGAAAGCAGCTTCCATCAGGAGCATGGCGGTCAGGAGCTCCCAGGCACGCGCGTTGATTTGCCCACCCACGATGCGCGCGTTGAGAAAATACTCCAGCTTGTGAATGACAATCAGGAACATCAATGCGACGAGCGCGACATAGGGCGAGACACTGAGCCCGACGACGACCACCGCGGTGTTCGAGATCAGATTGCCAATCACCGGCAAGAGGCCCACCACGAACGTGAGAACCACCAACGTCTTGGCAAGCGGCAGATGCACGCCGAAGATCGGCAGTCCCGCCAGAAGGAACATGGCGGTCAGAAGCGTGTTGATGACCGAAATGCGGACCTGCGCGAAAATGATGCGGCGAAAGACATCGCCCAAGCGGGACATGCGTTCGGCCAAGGCGCGTGCCAACGGCCGTTCGACTCTGTGCGGGCGCAGGTCAGTCAGCGACACCATCATGCCGATCACCAGTCCGACGAGGATGTGCGCGAGCGTTCGGCCAAAGTCGGCCCCGAAGGTGCGAATCTCCTTCGCGTGTAGTCGCAACCAATCCACGCTCGCGTCCTTCAGGGCGTCGGCATTGGCCGGCAACCCTTCCGACAGCGTAGACGGCAGATTGGCCCGCGCAAGGGAGACACTGTCGGCCAGCTTCTCCAATAAGTTGGCGAGATGCCCTTCACTACGAACCAACATCATCAAACCCATCACCGCAGCGGCCACCACGCCGATGATGACAAACGCCAACGCCGTCACCGCCACCATCCCCGCTCGCTCACTCGACAGTCGGTGCCGCATTTTCAACGCGGCGATGTGGACCATCTCGTACACCAACAGTCCCGCCAGAAGGGCCGAAAGTAGGTGCAGCGTCGATACCAGGAGCAGCCCAGTAGCCATCATGATCCAGGCCGCGATCTCGTGTCGAGTGACCGCGCGCTTCACCTCGGCAGGTTGGACTTCTTCGCCCATGGCTGGTTTCTAGCACGGAACCCTCCGGTGGCGCCTAAGCGAAGCCCTCGGCCGCCCGGACCGGAGCGCAACGCCCGTGGTCTGGCTCCAAGCTTTCTAGGGCGATAATTCTGCCGGTCAGCTTCGCTCTTATTCGGTCTCGGGCACGCTCGCGCTGGGCGCTTCGCTTTTGCGCCGCCAGGCCAGCAGAGCCGCGGGAAGCACAATCACGGCCACGGTCAGGCACGTCAGCTCGCCCAAGACAGCCAAGAAGCCGAAGTAATACAGGCCGACGTTCTTCGCCACCAGCAGCGACGAGTAGCCGATGATCGTGGTCACTGAGCAAAGCGCGACCGCGCCGCCGGTTCCGCGGATGGCGCCGCCCACGTCACGGCTGCCGTCAGCCAGATAGCGGGCCATCACATTGACGGCATAGTCGACGCCGATGCCGAAGGTGATCGGAAACGCAATGAAGTTGATGAAGTTGATCTTGATCCGCAGGGCCATGCATAAGGCCAGCATCCACAGCACGCCCATCAGCAGCGACGCCAGCACGTAGGGTGTGGCCAGTCGCGCGCGGAAAAGCAGCAGGACAGTCAGCACCACGCCGAAGAAAGCGAGCACCGAGGCGAGTGGTCCGTCGTGGCGCATGGACGCGATGATGTCAGCGGTAAGGGGCGGCCCGCCTGCCAGGCGGGCTGTCTTGCCGCCCATGGTTTCGGGGATATGGGCGATGGTTCGCAACGTGGTGACGAACGCCTCGTTGCGCGGGCCGTCCCATAGCCCCGCGGTCAGCTTGGGATAGACAAGCACGGCCTTGTCCGCGAAACCGTCGCGTTCTTGCAAGCCCTTGAGCAAGGTGCGCGGAATGGCTCCAAACTCGATGGTGGGTGTTTCGCCTTGGCCGAGAAACTGGTCGATTTTCGCTCGTTGCTCGTCGGTGAGGCTTCTGCGGATGGTTGGGGTCATCTTCTTGCGGATGCGCGCAATCTCGGCCAGTCGGTCGGCTTGGTCGGCGGGAAGCATATCGTCCAGGGTTCGCACGTGTGCGACCATTTCGGAGAGCGGTGGCGTCTGCATCGCCTGGCGTAGCTCGGCCGCGATGGCGCGCGCTTCCGCCGGACTGTCGGTCAGCATCACCACCGGGGTGAGGTACTGGCCGAGCAAGCTGTCCATCTTGTGGCCCCAATAACCTTCGCCGCTTTCCCAGGTGTCCGCCCGCCGCATTCGCGACAGATCGTATTCGAGCTGGTTGCTGCTGATCCGGCGTACCTGAAGAACCGCGACGAGCGAAAGCGTCGCCGACAGCATCAGAATCGCGCGTGGGTAACGAGCGACCAGCCGCGCCAGCGCCGGCATCAGCGCGACCTTGCCGAAAAAACGCAACGCCGTCGGCTCGACGTGCGGCTCGTGGCGATCCATCCATGCAATCAGCGGCGGCGCCAGCAGGAAGGTCGTGAGCCACGCCAGCACCATGCCCAGGCCGCCGATCACGCCGAACTGGCGGAAGCCGCGGAACTGCATGGCGA
>CAZTTW010000802.1:0-2856 GCA_964616265.1 uncultured Myxococcales bacterium
AAGCGACACCGGTGGAATGGCTCGAAGAACGTTCATGGCTCGGGCTTCTCAACGTAGATCACAACCGCTGCACCGGCGAAAGAATCGATGCGCTCCGCCTCCGAGGACGGCAGGATCAATTGGCCCTTGTCGTTGCGTTTGACCGCGATAGCGTCGGCCGGACAGTCAGCCGCGGGGTGGTAGGTCGCGCTGGCTGCGCGCACCGATTTTCCCGCAGCGGCGATGGTCGGTGCGAACCTGAACGGTGCCGCCGATACACGCAGTGGCTTGGCAGCAGCCGTTCCGGCGGTCACTTCGGAAAATTTCACGGCCAGCCACAACACGACACCACCGTTCGACTGGTATTCGGAGCGCGCCACCGTCGCGCGCTCCGCGACGAGCTTTTCAGACCCTTTGTCGAGCCCCAGCTCGTGTAGCGCAGCCTGCAACTTGCCCACCGCTGCCGCCCGGGCCCGCCTTTCGGCTCCCGGCCGAGCCGCATTCGCTCCCGGCATGCGCATGTCCGCTGCAGCGCCGCCCTCGGCGGTGATGGTGCCTGCGCTCCAATCGACCTCCGCGCCGGCTACCGTTCGCTTCCAATTGCTCGACTCGCGCGCCTGGGCCGAGCCGGCCGCCAGCAGGACAACCAGCAGAAGCCGGACTATTCCCATTCGATGGTGGCCGGCGGCTTGGACGAAATGTCGTAGACGACGCGGTTGATCCCGCGCACCTCGTTCACGATGCGCGATGAAATCGTTGCCAGCAAATCGTGCGGCAGCGGCACCCAATCCGCGGTCATGCCATCGCGCGAGTGGACCGCCCGAATGGCCAGCACGTTGGCGTACGTGCGCTCGTCGCCCATGACGCCGACGGTGCGAACGGGAAGAAGCACGCCGAACGATTGCCAGATGCTTTCGTAAAGGCCGGCCGCGCGAATCTCCTCGTCGATGATGATGTCCGCCCCGCGCAAGACATCACATGCCGCCTTGGTCACCGGACCAAGCACTCGCACGGCGTAGCCCGGACCGGGGAACGGCTGCCGCCAGAGCATGTCGTGTGGAAGGCCGCACTCGGCGCCCAGCGCGCGGACCTCGTCCTTGAAGAGCTCGCGCAATGGCTCGATGAGCTTGAGCTTCATCTTCTCGGGCAAGCCACCCACGTTGTGGTGCGACTTGATCGTGGCGGACGGTCCCTTGTGCGAAACCGATTCGATGACGTCGGGGTACAGCGTTCCCTGGACCAAGTAGTCGGCGCCTCCCAGCTTTTGCGCTTCCTCGTCGAAAACGGCGATGAATTCACGCCCGATGATCTTGCGCTTTTGCTCGGGATCCTCGACGCCGGCCAGCTTGGACAAGAATCGCTCGGCAGCATCGACCACCACCAGGTTCATCTTGAAGGCGCCGCGGAAGAGCGCCTCGACCTGCTGCGCTTCGCGGGCGCGCAGAAGGCCATTGTCGACGAAAATGCAGGTCAGCCGATCGCCGACCGCCTTGTGCACCAGCGACGCGGCCACCGAGGAATCCACGCCGCCCGACAAGCCGCAGATCACGCGACCGGATCCCGCCTTCTCTTTGACCTGCGCCACCGCCTCGTGAACGAAGTTGGCCATCGTCCAGCTCGGCTCGCACTTGCAGATGCGGAAAAGGAAGTTACCGAGAATTTCCATGCCCCGCGGGGTGTGCGCCACCTCGGGGTGAAACTGCACACCCCAGAATTTGCGGCCGGGCGCCTCGACCGCGGCGAACTCGCAGTTCGTGCTCGTCCCCACCCGGCGGAAGCCTTCGGGCAGCGATTCCACCCGGTCGCCGTGGCTCATCCACACCGGGACGTCCTCGCCCACCGAAAACCCATGGAACAGCTCGGAGGCCGTCTCCAGGCGAACCGTCGCGCGGCCGTATTCCCGATGGGTCGCGGACACGACCTTGCCGCCGAGGAGCAAGCTCGTGATCTGCACGCCGTAGCAGATGCCGAGGATCGGCACGCCGAGCGCGAAAATCTCCGTCGAGATGCGCGGCGCGCCCTCGCCATACACCGACGATGGGCTGCCCGACAGGATGATGCCGGTCGGTTTCATGGCGCGGATCTTGTCGAGCGACAGATCGAACGGATGGATTTCCGAATACACGCTCTGCTCGCGCACCCGGCGGGCAATGAGCTGCGTGTACTGCGAACCGAAATCCAGGATGAGGATGACTTGTTTGGACATGGGGTGGCTTACTGCTCGACGCGATAGTTGGGAGCTTCTTTGGTGATGATGACGTCGTGGACGTGCGACTCGCGCAAGCCCGACGAGGTGATCTTGATGAAGCGCGATTTCGTTCGCAGCTCGTCGAGATCGGTGCAGCCGCAGTACCCCATGCCCGAGCGCAAGCCGCCAATCATCTGATAGATCGATTGGGACAAACTGCCGCGATAGGGAACGCGCCCCTCGATACCTTCGGGCACCAGCTTCGCTTCGCTGGTGACCTCGGCCTGAAAGTAGCGATCCTTGCTGCCAGCCCGCATCGCCGCCACCGAGCCCATGCCCCGGTAGAGCTTGTAGCTGCGGCCCTGATACAAAATGATCTCGCCGGGCGCCTCGTCGGTACCAGCGAACAGGCTGCCGATCATCACGGTGTGGGCGCCGGCGGCGATGGCCTTGACAAGATCGCCCGAGTACTTGATGCCACCGTCGGAAATCACGCGAACGTCGGTCTTCGCGAGGGCGCGAGCGCAGTCGGAAACGGCGGTGACTTGCGGCACGCCGATGCCGGCCACCACGCGCGTGGTGCAAATCGAGCCAGGTCCCATGCCGACCTTGACCGCATTGGCTCCCGCCTTGGCCAACGCCAGTGCGCCTTCGGCCGTGGCGACGTTGCCGGCGATGAATTGCGCCTT
>CAZTTW010000803.1:0-2856 GCA_964616265.1 uncultured Myxococcales bacterium
ACGACCGCGGATCGCTCACCCCCGGTGCAGCTGCAATCAACTCAGCTCGCTACACCTACGGCAGTAAACCATCCGACTCCGAGTGGGAAGGCCGGACTCGGCAGCCCTCATCCTCGCTAGTTTCTGAAATCCTTCGTCGATTCCGCAAAGAGGTCGCCTTGCTCCGGCTGAGCTTGTTCCCCAAGGGCTTCCCGCTTGGGAAGCAGCGTCTTGAGTTCGTCCTTGAAGGCCATTATCGGCTCATAGAGTTCGTGATACGCGCGACCAATAGCACCACTGAACAACTCCAGCGTAGGGTGCTGTTCTCCGACTCCGAGAATGTGCGGTCCTGAGATTCCCGGGTATGGGTCAATATAGTAGATGGTTGATATGCCGAGTTGATACGCCTTCTTGGCGCACAGCTCACACGGGCTGGCGGTCGTAAACAGCATGCCTCCCTTAACGCCCTCTCCACCGTACCGTACTATCTGAAGGAAGGCGTTTTCTTCTGCATGGAGCGACCGGGTGTGTACCTGATTGCGCTCCTTCTTGATCGCGTTGAAGACTGACTTGAAACAATATGCCCAATGTAGCCCATCTCTCTCCGAATCCTTGCCAGCTGCTTCTTCGGTCTTTGCGAGAGCGCGCCTAAACTCATCGCTCTTTTCGTAGGCACTGAAGACCTCGCCCTGCCTTTGTCCGTTCAACAAGTCCTCCCCGTGTCGAAGAAGACAGGGCACCTGCCCACGAGGGGCATCATTCCAGCCAAACGCCACGATTGAGTATTCCGCATTCGTCACAACCGCCCCCACTTGCCTGGAGATACAGCCGGAATTGAGCCGGGCGGTGAAGGCGGACTGCATGCATCGCTCCACTGCGGTCGGTGTAACCAGGCCCGGATGTTGCGCCAGGGCGATGTATCGACATAGTCGTCTTTTCAAGGCTGGAAAGTCTGGTGTCTTGCGGCTGCTCTCCTCGCTATTCGACAGGTAGATGTCAGCGGCGCTAATACAAGTCTCCATGTCTTGCGAAACAAAACGAGCGTATCCGCGCAGGTCGCCGTCCTGCCGGCTGGGGCATTCCTTCGCATCTATCGCCTCGACCTCATCAATTGCCAGCCGCGCCCGGTCCTTGAGGCGATCTTTCCGGTTTTTGTCATCCGTGCCAATGGCAACCACAAAGAACCTCGGCAGCCGTTCACGAAGATAGCGAATCTCAAACGGGTGTCTGAGAGCATCTATTACGAAGTAATTCTTCGCTCCTGTAATGCGGTTGTGTGCTGTCGCCAGCCTCACGAGCATGAAAATGCGTCGCGGCAAGGCAAACAAGGACTCGGCATCCATGCTCTTTCCAAAGGCAGTGCCGGAACGTCGTATATTGTCCCCCAGTTCCTGAAAGAGCCTTGTGTATGGCCCTCTATTGAGGACGTACATCTCATCCTTGAGCTGTCTGGCAAGCGAAGGGACTCTTTCGTAGTAGTACTGGAATGCGCTTCTCACGTCCTGATCAGCGGCATTGGCGTTCTCAAGAATCCGCCTGTTCAGCAAAGCGTCCTCGAGGATTGGCGCTGCCATATCTCGAAATTTCTTCAGCTCGATGCTCGGGCCCAGGCGCACCTCCAATTCGCTGAAGGAAACCGCAGACTCCTCAAGAGCAAAAGACATGATAGTTTGGCTGACCTGGATCTTCCGAAATGGTGCCCAGTGCTCTGCTAGCCAATGTGTAACAATTCGGTCCTTTCGGTCTTCCATTGAGGCATTCGGGATATCCGGATACCTGATTTCGGCAAAGGTGTTCTTGCAGAGGATTTCGTCCGCTACGGTCGAACATCCACTGCCGGTGCGACCCGTAAGACCAAAGACGAGAGAGGCCCTCTTGTGCTCGAAGATTTGCTCGGTAACTCGGGCGATGGCCACGGCATCGTCAGCATCTATTCCTTTCGGTTCCTTCTTAGACATTGCCTCTACTAGATCCTTTCCAGCAATCTGGGACCAATGTCAGCCAAGCATTCTTGGGCTAGGGCTTCGGCAAGCTTGATTGCGCGATCTTCGCGGGTGCGGATGGCCTCGACCACGGCTAGCGGTAGGTTGGGGTTGAGGTAGAGCACGTAGTCGGGCCGCTCGGCCTTGCCAAATGCGAGCAAACGGCCTCGATCCATGACCTGGCCGGCTGTCAGCGACACCTCTTCGTGGACCTGACTTTGGATGTTCCACCCGACCCGCTCCAGCGCCGGCGTGATGAGCTCGGTGCAGACGTCGGGATCAGAGAGGGCCGGCTCGGACATAGGCCGGCATTTTACAGCAATGGTCGAACGTTTGCTGCAAATGCAAAAGGAAGTTGTCCTCGGGTGGCGTCGGCTGAGCGCTCATTGGATTACAAATGCTCGTGCCAGCCGGATAACGAGTTAGCCCATGTCGCGCCGCCTCAACTCGGCGGTGCACTCGACCGTGCTCTCGCGCTTCCAACGCAGCTACGATGGATTCAAGGGTTGATGACCCGAACGTGGTCGAGTCGGCGAGCTGATTCAACCTCCGTTCCGAATCTCTGGCTGCCAATCCAACCATGGCGTACAGATGGAAATCTCCGGGTGTTTCTCCTGCACCCACAGCGGCCGTAGAAACGCCACGGTCGCTGGCATCGTCCTGTCCCCGTTGCTCGGCAGCACGATGGCCACGTTGTTCGGCAACTGCTTCAGCTCCTCGACCTCCACGAATGGCTTCTCCTCGGTGGACACCGTCTTCGTGCTCGAAAGCCCTAGCCCTTGATGAACTATTCCGCCTTGCACGTAGGACAGCTCGGACGACGTGCCGCCCTCGGTGATGGCGAGGCTGGTCTTCTGCACGACTTTCTTGCCGCATTCTTCCTGGATGATCTTCA
>CAZTTW010000804.1:0-2854 GCA_964616265.1 uncultured Myxococcales bacterium
ACGACCGTGTGTCCGTTTGTTCAGGGCACGGCCGCAGCGTCGCGCACCGCCTTGATGATGAACCACCTCGACGCCTCCCGCATGCTGACCCCGCTGGTCGACATGCGCATGCGCGAAACCGAGATCGTGAAGACTCTGTCCGACGGCCTTTCCGAGCAGCTCCATTGTTCGTCGCGGCAGATCCGCAAAGCGTGGCGCGAAGGTTTGGTCGCGCAGGCCGAATTCGAAGCGCGCTGCCACGCCGAGGGCGAGAAGGTCCTGGCCGAGGCCGAGCAGACAAAAGAAAAGCTGATTCTTCTCGTCGGTCGTCCGTACAACATCTACGACGCCGGTGCCAACTTGGGCTTGCCGCAAAAGATCGCCGACCTGGGCCGCACCGTCCTGCCCATGGATTTCCTCAAACCTGACCTGACCCTGCTGGGTGAGCGTTACCGCAATGCCTTCTGGAGCTACGGCCAAAAAATCTTGGCCACGCTCGAAAGGGTGGCCAAGAGCGACGTCCTCGACGTCGTCTACCTGACCAACTTCTCGTGCGGGCCGGACAGCTTCCTGCTCAGCTACGCCGAGGAAATCATGGGCAATCGGCCGATGCTCATGCTCGAGCTCGACGAGCACGGCGCCGACGCCGGTTATATGACTCGTCTGGAAGCATTTTTCGATGTGCTCAAGCGACCGCGTCCGCCGCGTGCCCCGCGCACCGATGTCCGCCCGGAACCGTCGGACATGCTCGACCGCACCATCTGGCTTCCGCCCATGCATCCCTTCGGCACGCGCCTGTTCGCCTCGGCTTTCCGCTCGCACGGCTACGACGCCCGCGTGCTGCCCGAGGAGAACAAAGCGTCGTTCGAGCTCGGCAGGTCACTCACCCGCGGCTCCGAGTGCTTGCCCTGCGCGCTTACTCTCGGCACCTTCCTCAAGACCCTGCGCGAGCAACCGCGTGGCGGAAAGCACGCCTTCTTCATGCCGAGTTCGAAGGGGCCGTGCCGGTTCGGTCAGTACACCACGCTGCACCGGCAGATTCTCGATCGCGAAGGTTTGGGCGACGAGGTGGCGATTTTGGCGCCGGCGTCGAACAACGCCTACCAGGGGCTCACCAGCCCGATGCGCCGCTCGCTTTTCAAGGCCATTGCGTGTGCCGACATTCTGCTCAAGGCGCAATGCAAGGTCCGTCCTTACGAGGTGAGCGTCGGCGAAACCGATCGCGTGGTGAGCGAGGGTGCCGACCTGATCGGCAAGACCATCGAAACCCACGGCGACATCGTCGAAGCGCTGCGAGCCGCGATTCAAAAGATTGCCGCCATCCCGACGGCGGGACCGCGCAAGCCTCTGGTCGGCATCGTCGGCGAGATCTACGTGCGGAACAACATGTACGCCAACGAGGACGTCATCGGCGCCATCGAGACATTCGGCGGCGAGGCGTGGATGTTGCCCATCACCGACTGGGTGCTCTACACGTCGTCGCTCGAAAACTTCAAAGAGGAGTTCCCCGGAACGATTTTCTCGTGGGACAAGGCCGATACGCTCATCACGTACACGTGGATGAAGCACTGGGAAACGAAGCTGATGACGGCAGCCAGCCCATTCTTGGACGACCGGCACGAGCCGCGCTTCCAGGAATGCCTGGAGATTGCCACGCCGTACATCCCGTTCTACCTCGGCGGCGAGGGCAAGCTGTCGGTTGGGCGCGCCATCAAGTTCGCGCACCAAGGTGCCGCCATGGTGGTGAACTGCGCGCCCTTCGGTTGCATGCCCGAGACGGTGGCGACCGCCATCTTTGGCCGCTTGTCGGCGGACGTGGACATGCCCATCGTGAGCCTCTTCTACGACGGCAGTGGCGGCCAGAATCGCCGCCTCGAGGTCTTTCTCAACAACGCGGTTCGGGGCAGGCGCGGGGTGGCTGGTATTGCTGGCGGCAACGACTCTTCGGCACCGCCCAGCTGGCAACAGAGAGATCGCCTGGTCCCGGCCCGGAACCTCACGGCCCGCATGCGCGGCGCTGACGAAGCGTAGCCCGCCGCTCCTTGGCTCGCGGTTGCGGGCACGCGAGGCCGTGCTGTGTCGCCTGGGCGATCCTCGACGAGCACATCGAGAACCTGTACGGCCTGCATGACATATGCTCCACTTGTTCGACGTAGGCTCGCACGTTACTAGGGAAGGAACGCGCGAGCGCGCAGTGCAAGAGCGAGGGAAGAACCATGATCTGTCGTCGAAAAGGGACATGTTCACGACTCCGGTCTCCCGCCAGGAAGACATTCGGCGCTTTGGTCGGTTCGCTTCTGCTATGCACGACGGCCTGCAGCAGCGGCAGCCACACGCAAGGGAGTGGTGGGGCTGGGGCGGGAGGCAGCCGGACGGGCGGGGCTAGCGCTGGCGGATCGGCAGGTTTGCAGGGCGGAACGACGGGCATCGCAGGAAGCGGCGGCACGGCTGGCTCGTCGGCGACCGGCGGCAGCGGCGGCGCGGGCTCGAACGCTAACGGCGGCGCGGGCGGCTCCAGCGGCGGCGCGGGCTCGAACGCCACCGGTGGCGCGGGCGGAGCCGGAGGCCGCGCGGACGCGGGCAGCGGTGGTGCTGGTGCGGGTGGCGCGGGTGGAGCGGGTGGCACGGGCGGCGGCGCCGGAACCGGCGCGGGTGGCAAGCAGGTCGGCAGCAGCGGAGGTCAAGGCGGTGGTCCCGCAGATCCACTTCCCGCGTGGCCTGCTGCCACTTCAGACAGCTCCTTTACGGCCAACTTCATCTGGCAAGCGGCCGACGGTCCGGCGAATTCCTGGCTCGCGTTTCGGAAACACGTGACCTTGGCGTCGGCGCCGACGAGCGCGATCGCCGATATCGCGGCCGACTCGAAGTACTGGCT
>CAZTTW010000805.1:0-2854 GCA_964616265.1 uncultured Myxococcales bacterium
TGGTGAGCGCTGGTAGGGCGGGCAGGGAGGCCGCGACGATCGACTGGGTCGTCCCTGTCAACGTCGTCGAATCCGCATCCTCAGTCATTAAAGGAAGCCTAACGGCGGGAGAAAGCTTCTCAAGACGCAGGAATACGCGAACGCAGTTGTACGTTGGCCACTCGGAAATGCCGGGAACGCTTGCCGAGGCATATCGATAATTACAGCGTGAATGGTCTTCGACGGGAGCTTCAGGGACGCTCACCATGAGTAGAACGCTAACGACCACTGTCAACGGCACGGGCACAACCCCGTCCTTGGTTTGGCCGCCGTCCCCCTACGTCACCACCGCGGAAGCTGCGGCCTATTTGAGGTACCGGTCGGGCTCCGCAATCCGCAACCTCGTTGCCTCTGGCCGTTTGGTTCCGGCCGGCCGGCGTGGCCGCACATATCTATTTCGGACCGAGGATCTGGACGCTATGCTTTCGTCCCATGGCGCTCCTGTGTCTCGGATGGGAGCAACGAATGAGAACGAAATATCCGGGAATTCAGCAACTACCCGACGGCCGCAAACGGATCCGCCTGCGAGTCGTCGACCCAAGGACGGGGCGGAACAAGGAGGTAGACAAAATCATCTCGGGGACGGTTCAGGAGGCGGCGAAACTCCGCGAGGAGTGGCGCTTGCTGATCAGCAACTCCGACCACGTGGCGAAGGACGTTCCACGCCTGGGCGCCTACGCCGAATCGTGGATCGCGTCCAAAGCGCTGCGCCTTAAGCCGTCGACGGCGACGTGGTACGCCCAGCGGCTCGACGATCACGTCATCCCCGTGTTGGGTGAGTTCTACCTGGACAAGCTCACGCACGAGGACCTGCGAACGCTACAGGCCACGCTGGCCAAGAAGATGGCCGCATCTTCCGTCAATGGCGTGATGGCGGTGGTCAAGATGTTGGTTGGGGATGCGTCGGTAGACTACTGCCTACGCAATCCTGCCCAGCGCTTGCGGTCACTACCGATCCGGACCTGGAATGATGAAGACCCAAATATCCTAAGTGCGGAAGAGCTCGGATGCGTTCTAGAGGAGATCAAGCGGTTGGCGCCACAGCATCATCCGCTTGCCATGACATTGGCCCTCACGGGTCTGCGTTTCGGCGAAGCGAGCGCGTTACGGTGGGAGGACATCGACGAAGCGGCGGGGCTGATCCGCATTCGACGTGCCCAGTGGAGGGGAAGGGTATCGACAACGAAGACCGGAAAGATCCGATCGGTGCCGTTGGTCCCCGAGCTGGCCGCCGTCCTATGTGACCACCGGAAGCGGTTGATCGCGGTGGAGGCGCCGGGCTTGGGGGAGGGGTGGGTGTTCCCTTCGAACGTTGGAAAGCCGCACGCGAAGGAGATCCTACGCAAGCCCCTGGGGAAGGCGCTCAAGGCCGCCGGCATCAAGCGACACTTCACGCAGCACGGCTTGCGGCGGACGTTCAACAACCTATCGCGCCAGATCGCAGGCGAGATCGTCACTAGGTCCATCACGGGTCACGTTACCCAGTCCATGACGGAGCACTACTCGCACGTAGGCGGCGCCGAGAAGCTGGCGGCGGCTGGTCAGATCGTGCGCTTGGTGCTCGCCGATCGGAGTGGGGATCAAGGTGGGGATCGCGGTGGGGATACGAGCGTGAGTAGCGGTGGGGATCAAGGTGGTCGGCCCGTAGAGGATGCACGTTCAACGGCCGCAGAGGGGGAAACGCCGCCAAAGTGGGGATCTAGGTGGGGATCGATCGAGGAAAAGAAAAAGGCCACCCTGGGTGAGGTGGCCTAAATGCTCGGTACTACTTGTGAAATTGTTGTGGAGCTGAACAGGATCGAACTGTCGGCCTCCTGAATGCCATTCAGGCGCTCTCCCAGCTGAGCTACAGCCCCATACCCCTTGCGGAGTAGCGGAGTAACTACCAGTCGCCCGGCTCGGCGTCAACACTAAGTGAAGGTCCGGGAGGGGTCCTTCAGATTCCCGCGGCCGAGCGCCGCCTGGCCAAGCTCGTCGGCATTCTCGCGCCATCCGATCGCACCGGCACACCACGGCTTGACAGCGCGGGGCAGGGTGGCAGATTCTTCCTCCCTTTTCGGGGCCACTTCCGGGCCTTGGAACGAAACATCAGGAGAATCCATGGCAACGATCGATTTCGGTGGAGTCAAAGAAGAAGTCATCACGCGCGAAGAGTTCCCGGTCAAGAAGGCGCTCGAGGTACTCAAGAACGAGACCATCGCGGTGATCGGCTACGGCGTCCAGGGCCCGGCCCAGGCCCTCAACATGAAGGACAACGGCTTCAACGTGATCATCGGCCAGGCGTCCTCGTTCAAGCGCGACTGGGATCGCGCCATCGCCGACGGCTGGGTGCCCGGCAAGACGCTCTTCGAGATCGAAGAGGCCGCAGAGAAGGGCACCATCATTCAGATGCTGGTCTCGGACGCCGCGCAGAAGGCCATCTGGCCCGCGGTCAAAAAGCACCTCAAGAAGGGCGACGCCGTCTACTTCTCGCACGGTTTCTCCATCGTCTATAAGGATCAGACCGGCGTGATTCCGCCCGCCGACGTGGACGTCATCATGGTTGCGCCCAAGGGCTCGGGCCTGAACGTGCGCCGCAACTTCCTGTCGGGCGCTGGTATCAACAGCAGCTTCGCCGTCGAGCAGGACGCCACTGGCCGCGCCAAGGATCGCGCCATGGCGCTCGGCATCGCCGTCGGCTCGGGCTACCTTTTCCCGACCACCTTCAAGCAGGAAGTCTTCAGCGACCTGACCGGCGAGCGCGGCGTGCTCATGGGCGCGCTGGCCGGCATCATGGACGCGCAGTACGACGTGCTCCGCGCCAACGGCCACAGCC
>CAZTTW010000806.1:0-2853 GCA_964616265.1 uncultured Myxococcales bacterium
ATGCTCCACGTTCGCGCACCTGCCGCGCCAGGGCGGCTGTTACCGTCGTCTTTCCCTGCCCCGAGGCCGGAGCCGCAATCAGAACCGCGCGACAAGAGTGCACGAAAGAACCCTTCTCCTGCACACGGAGAAAGGGGTTATGCGGCTTTCGCCGGCCTTCTCCGCGGAAGGACATGGAAGCATTGGATCGCGAGTGGATATCCTGGCTTGGAAGCTTGCGACAAGGTCGCGCGAGCGTTGGTTCTCACCTTCCCGGGGCCTCTACCCCGGTGGCGTCACGAGAACCTTCTTCTTCCTTACAGTGGCGGGACCGCGCCGGATTCGCACCGGCTTCCCCATTCAGAAGCAACGTGCCTCTGACTCTCGATGGTATTCAGTTTTCAGAACGAGGTGCA
This sequence comes from uncultured Myxococcales bacterium, assembly GCA_964616265.1. GTDB lineage: Bacteria > Myxococcota_A > Polyangia > Fen-1088 > Fen-1088 > Fen-1118. Next base: position 396 of record CAZTTW010000806.1, read on the forward strand.
CCCTAGAGATTCGGTGGAACCCTGTCAAGGGACTGACCGGAGGTCGAGTCGAGACCCGCGTTGGCCCAGCAAGCGGGCAACCCGCACCGCGCGATAGTCAGGAAGCGTGGAACGTCACGGAATGATGGCTCGGCAGTCCTTGGTACAGGTCGGACTGCCGTTGTTGGGGCCTTCGTCGCACTCCTCGTACCCACTGTCGATCTTGCCGTCTCCACAATACGCCGGCTTTCGACATCCCGGCGCGCAGCCATTGACCTGCCCATAGGTCGACAGGTTGACTCCGTCGTCGCATTCCTCGGGCGGATTTTGCACGACACCGTCTCCGCACCTCGGAGAGAGCGTGCAGTCCGGGTTGCAGGTTCCATAGGCGCCGGTGTTCTTCGCCGTCCCGAGATCGCAGGCTTCGCCTTTGGTCACGATGCCGTCCCCACAGACGCCCTGACACGTACTCTTGGGGGCGTTGAAGCCACTCAGGGTCAACTTGTAGTTGGAGGCTATGACGTGCCGTTCCGCTTGGAAAACGACGACCTCGTAGATGTTGCCACTCGTGAGATTGAAGCCGCTCGCCACTGTCGTACAGTTCGACGGGGCCGGCGTATCGCATGTCACCTGTCCTGCACACGCGGCCGCCGTATCGTCCACACAAACGCTTGTGTTTGCTCCATTGAGCGTCAGGATGCCGCGCAGCTCGTTGTGAACGCCGCCGAGATCGACTGCGAGTTGCCCATTGACGAAGACCCAAACGTCATCGTCGCCGCGGAACTCGAGCGTCTCACCGCCACTGTACTGGAACCAATAGTGCGCCTCACTGGTGAAGCTGTAGTTGTGCACGTACTGTGGGTTCGTGGCGGGATCGCTGATATTGCCGAAGCCCAATCCATCCAAAGGATAGAAAGCAGAGCTGTAGTACTGGTAGGTACCCGGGCCGATCTGGGCGAGCGTGAGCTTGTCTTGAATCGTGATTCTCAAGACATCCGGATTTGCGGCATCCACGACCGGATCTCCGGTGGCTTTGGGATCATCCGTGTACCACTGCGCATAGCTCTGGGCGATTTGATCTGCCGTGAGCGATGCCGTTCCGCTCGCCAGCTTCGAACGAAAAGTTGCGCCGCTTGCGTCACTCATCAACGCACTCGTCGTGCTCATCGCCGGGCCATCCATGGTCCAGGGCCGGTCGAGCGACGTCGCGCCGTTGTAGCCAACAAAGGCCACGTTGTAGACGGGCTTGCCATTGACACCTATCGCGCTGCTGGCAATTCCCGCCAATCGTTGTCCATAGACTGGATCCACTTCAAACTGCGGGTGGTGCCAGTTGAAGTCGCGGTAGAGGATAGGGATCGTCAACGCCGTACCAAGTGCCGGGGCCGTCGCCGTGCAGGAGAAGCCCGACTCCAAAGTGCACTTCGACGAGCAGCCGTCGCCATTCTGCAGGTTGCCATCGTCGCATTCCTCGTCCGGCATCTTGATGCCGTCGCCGCACACCGAGAAGCACTGGTAGGCTTTCGTCGTGTCTTTATCCGGGTAGCCGCATTGGGGCTCGTTCGTGCAGGTCGGCGAGCAGCCGTCGAAGGGCTTCGTGTTGCCGTCGTCGCACTGTTCGGTTCCTTCGACGTGACCATCGCCACAAATCGTTTTGTAGCATTCGGTAACAGCAACGGCGGGGTGCCATTGGTCACGGCCGCATGCGTAGCCTGGCTCCACCTGGCAGGTCGAGCTGCAACCATCGCCGCCGATCGTGTTTCCGTCATCGCACTGCTCGGTCCCGGCCGGAATACCGTCGCCACAGGCCGCCGCGGCACATGCGGCACCAAGGACAGGGCACTTCCAGCCCGACTCCAGCTGGCAGGTCGAGCTGCAGCCATCTCCGGAAAGCGTGTTGCCATCGTCGCATTGCTCGTTGCCCGAGATGCGGCTGTCACCGCAGACGACGGTCGAGACGCAAGGAATGCCGGGCGTGGGGCAGACCCAATCCTTTTCCAACTTGCACGCGCTGGAGCACCCATCACCCGACGTCGTGTTGCCGTCGTCGCATTCCTCGCCGCTAGAGAGAATCCCGTCCCCACAGACTTGGGCAGGGCTGGCGTCGACGGACGGTGGCACGTCGAATTTGAAAACCAATCCCGGTCCGTCGTCGGCGCCATCGCTCGTGCTGCCGGGCACAAGGTCATCGGACGAAACGGAGGCATCCGGCAGGCCGACAGTCCCGGCCGCGATACCGCCGCTGCATCCGCCTAGAGTTGACACCAGCGCGACCGCGGCGATGAAAAAATGGGGTCTCATGCTTGCTTCTCTCATGTTTGCTGCAGGGTAGATCCGTACCACGCCCACGAAGTCCTCACCTACGTAAGGTATCTTCGACGAGAGATTCTTGATCACAAAAGCGACGGCGCTGGAGTCGGAGCGATTACTTGCCGTACCCGGCAGCTACGATACTCGCTTGAATCGCGTCTTCCGTGGC
>CAZTTW010000807.1:0-2845 GCA_964616265.1 uncultured Myxococcales bacterium
GCCTGAGTGTCAGCTTCAGCCAGATGTTCATCGCACCCGGTCGCCCGCCGCGCCTCGACGTCCGCGCCCGGATGCTGTCCTCCACACGGGCGAGCTTCTTCGCCGAAATGCTTGCCTACGACGCGGAGGGGCTGCTGATCGTCTCGGCCCTTCTGCTCGTCGTTATCAGTTTTCTCACCCCGGCGCCGGCGAAGGACAAGGAAAAGTACACCGCTTTCGGCACGACCCCGGAGGAGAAGGCGGCGAGCCGCGCCAGCTGGAACAAGTGGGACGTTATTCATACCATCGTCATCGTTGGCATCGTTGTCGCCTTCTACGCGTGCTTCTGGTAATAGACACAAAGCGCAGATAGGCCGCACCTCCGAGGATACGGCGCCGGTGCGTTCGCTCGTCCTTGGTGATACGGGGCACTTCGAAAACGGATGTCAGCTTAACAACTGACGCGTCCGTCTGACAAAAGTTAGGATGAGCCAGTTTTCCTGTATGCGGCAACTGGATAATAGTTAATGTAAAGGCGCTTTCCGATCCCCCTTACTGACGACAGCGGTTCCCCTTTGCAAGGAGACGTTCGATGAAGGTCCAGTCCGTTCTCGCGATGGCGATGGCATTAGGAATGATTTCAGGTGCATGCAGCTCTAGCGGCTCGGGCACCCCATCGGGAGCGGGAGGGAGCTCGACATCTGGCGGCGCTTCCGGCAGCCAAAGCGGTGGCGCTAGCGGCTCGGGTGGAAGTGGTAGCGGGGGAGCGCCAAGCAAAGGCGGAAGCTCCGGTAGTAGTGGGGCGTGCACGGCGAGCGCTAGCGTTACCCCATGTGGTGGCGTCGTGGCCGGCACCTGGACCGTGACCTCGGCATGTCTGAGCCTGTCCGGGCAGTTGGACATGCAATCCTTGTTTGCCTTGTCATGTCCGACGGGGCAGGTCACGGGGACCCTGCAGGTAACCGGAACCTGGACTGCCAAGGCCGATGGTACGTTCGTGGACAACACGACCACGACGGGCACCGAGCAGCTCTCCTTGCCTGCCGATTGCAAGGTTCTCTCGAAGGCCCCTGTGACCTGCGACCGGCTTGGCTCCGTTATGCAAGGCGGATACTACGACACCGCGTCTTGCGTAGACTCTTCGGATGGAGGTTGTACCTGTACAGGCACGATCAAGCAGACCGGCTCGATGGGCTTTGTGACATCCGACCCGCAGACCAGCGGCAATTTCACGACTGCCAGCAACACCATCACCAACACGCAGGACAGTTCGCAGTATTCCTACTGTGTCGCAAACAACAAACTGACGTTGACCCCGCAGGGCACCAGTCCTGCCGTGACGGGCACCATCGTGCTCCAGAGTGGGAACTCGACTGGTAGCGGTGGCACGTCTGGCGGTGGAGGCTCCACCGGGAACGGCGGAAGCACGGGATCAGGCGGCGCCAGCGGTTTGGGCGGAGTATCTTCAGCGGGCGGCAAGACCGGGGCCGGCGGCGCGCCAGCGAGCGGTGGCTCGACTGGCGGAGGCGGGACGACCGGGACCGGGACCAAAGGCCAAGGTCCTTGCGACATCTACGCGGCGGCTAACATGCCGTGTGGCGCTGCCTACAGCATGGTTCGCTCGCTTTCGAGTAAGTACACCGGTCCTCTCTACCAGGTCAGGAGCGGGAGTTCGGCCACGAACACGGGCACAGGCGGCGCGACCCAGGATATCGGCATGCTCGCCGACGGCTACGCGGACTCGGCAGCGCAGGATACCTTCTGCACTGGCACTACGTGCACTGTCTCGAAGTTGTATGATCAATCCGGAAATGGAAACGATCTGATACGAGCGTCCGCGGGTCCTTCAGGGAACGGATCCCGATCCGGAGACGACGACTACGAGTCGGTCGCGAACAAACTCTCGGTTACGGCCGGCGGTCACAAAGTCTATGCGCTCTATATTGGCGTATTTGGGGGCTATCGGACCGCGCTGAGCGTTACCTCCAAGGGCGTGCCGATCGGCAATAAGGACCAAGGCATCTATGAGCTCATAGACGGAACACATTTCGGCGGCGCGTGCTGCTGGGACTTTGGTTCTGTCTCGCCTAATCCCAAGAACTACGTGACCATGAATACCGTGTTTTTTGGAACAGGATTCTGGGGCAAGGGTACCGGTAGCGGCCCATGGTTCGGTGGGGACTTCGAGGGCGGCGTGTGGATGGGGGGCTCGGCGAGCAACGACCCGGGCACGCCAGGGGCGTCGGCAAACCCCAATAACCCCACCCTGAAGGTTCCTTTCGCTCTGGGCATTCTCCACACGCCCGTCGGAAAATACGCGCTTCGGATGGCCGATATCTCGACCGCCACCGATCTTACGACCGGCTACGACGGCAACATTCCCGCTGGCAAGACCTGGGGTAACGCAGGGGGCATTGGGCTTGGCATTGGCGGTGACAACAGCAACAATTCGGAGGGAACCTTCTTCGAAGGTGCCGTCGTCAACGGTTCGCCCGCGAACGCTACTGACCTTCTTATTATGAAAAATATCCAGGCCGTTGGATATCAGAAGTAGTTCGCTATTACGTTGATCGTGGACCTGCTCGCTCCGTTGCAGTTATTGGAGTCATTCCCGCTATGACAAGAAATCGGACAGTTGGCGCTCTGTTTGTCGGTGCGCTCGCCTTACTGACATCTCCAGCGGCGCGGGCAGCTTCGCTGACACAGGTGACCGCCGACTGGACGGGGGGAACGAGCTTTCCGTCAGACGTGACCATGTACATCTACGTGCCGGACAAGGTGGCCACGAATCCGCCGATCCTTGTCCTTTCACACTATTGCGGAGGAACTGCCCAGACCGTTTTCGGCCAAGCGCGAGGCAGCGGGA
>CAZTTW010000808.1:0-2843 GCA_964616265.1 uncultured Myxococcales bacterium
AACGAACGCAGCAGTTTACGCGAAAGACAGTTTTCACAGATCGACTCGTTCCGGTTCTCAGCGTCTTGGCTTTCGCCGCGTACCCTAGTGAGAGCAGGGCGGCCGATAATGCGACTGGCCAGGCATCGCCTGTACCGGGAGTCAGCGTGGCCGGCAGCGCGGACACGCCCGTCGGCGAAGTTCCCGCCCGCCTGAGCGCTCCCGAGGCCAAGCCGCAGTCTTCCGGCTCCCCGGCACCGCCTACAGTTTCGCAGCCGCCGATCGAGAAAAAAAACACTCCTGCGCAGAGCTTGGCGGCGAAACCGGTCGAGGCGGCGCCCAATCCTCCTGCCACTCCCATGGTCGCTCCGGCGCCCGTGCCCTCGGGCCCGCCGCCACTGACTTGGTTGGGGATAACTCTCTACGGTGTCATTGACGTGGGTCTGGCACACTTGTCGCACGGTGCTCCGGCAAGCAACACTTACGGGCCGGGCTTGCCCTACATCGTCCAGAATTTCAGTAATGACCCAATGACCTCCATTGCTGGCAATGGACTCAGTCAATCGAAGCTCGGTCTTTCCGGTGTCGAACCGCTCGGTCCATGGAATCTGAAAGCGGTCTTTAAGCTTGAAACCGGCTTTCAGCCAACCACCGGCCGACTGACCGACGGACCGCGCTCCCTGGTCGACAATAACGGCCGCGCGAACGCCGACAAGGTCACGGCCGGAGATTCCTCCCGTGCCGGTCAGCCTTTTCAGGGCGCGGCCTTCGCCGGCCTCTCATCCTTGGTTGGAACGTTGACGTTCGGACGGCAGAACTCGCTGATGGCCGACGATTTGATGAAATACGATCCCCAACTCCAGTCTCAGGCCTTCTCGCCCATTGGCTATTCGGGCGCATCAGGAGGGCTGGGCGATACCGAGGACAAGACCCTCGACGATTCGTTGAAGTACACCGTGGGATTCGGCCCCTTTCATGTGGCAGGTCTCTACCAATTCAGTGTTCGCGGCTCTTTGCCTGGGGGCTCCGAGTCAGTCGATGCCGGTTTCGACTTCGCGGGCCTATCGTTCGACTTTCTGTGGGGCCGCGTGCGCGATGCCATCTCGGCAGCGTCGTTGAACGCTGCGCAGAATGCAACCGCCCCCGGCACGCTAGCGGCAACGGTATCCGACAACACAGCTTATGCGCTCCTCGGCCGCTATGCGATCCAGTCCGTCAAGCTTTACGCTGGCTACGAGCATATGACATTTGCGAATCCCAAGGATCCGCTGGCGAACGGCACAGTCACGATTGGCGGGTACCTGCTCAGTACGGTCAACAACACAGCCTTCACCAACCACAAGGTGTTGCAATACGCTTGGTTAGGGGCTCGTCTTTCGATAACCCCATCGCTCGACCTGAGCGGCGCTTACTATCAATTCCGCCAGAACAGCTACAACGCCAACGGCTGCTCCGACAGTAGCGCCACATCCTGCTCGGGCCGCTACCACGACGCTTCGTTCGTAGCGGACTACAAGCTCTCGTTGCGATTCGATCTCTACGCCGGCGTCAACTACTCGCGCGCCACCGACGGCATGGCCTCCGGTTTTCTCAACGACCGCAGCTGGACCTCGATGCTCGGCATACGCTTCATGTTCTAACGACCGACCTTGTCCCTTGTGAAACCGCGTCAGCCGCGCCATCATGGACGACGCAACCGTGAGCATCGCCATGTTCTGGCAAGACGTGTGGCTGGACTTCAGCGAGATCGGCCGACAGGGGCACGGGGCGCAGCAGAAAGGGCATCGACCCCCACGAGTGCTGACTCGTTCGGCGTCGAGAAGCGGACATTTCGTCGCTTCGGGGATAGCGTACGCACGTAGGCGGCGCTCGTTTCCCCGTCACGGCTGTGATGTATTGACTCGAGCCAACTGGGCCATCAGATCGCTTCCACCGTTGAAGTAGTGGAAGAGCTTGTCGCCGATCTCGCCAGAGAGTGCGACCCCGACGAACCAGCCGGCCGCAAAGATGTCCTTGTAGGTTGCGCCTTGATAGCGGCCCACGAGGCCTCCGGTCAGGACGAAGCGCATGGGTTCGCCGCCAACCTCAATCGCGCCGCCGAGCTGAAACACGTCGATCGGGTTCTTGGTCAACGGAATGCCCATCGACGGGCCGACAAGCAGATTGTGGCGTCTTGGCACGAGCGTGCTCGAGCTCTCCGTGACGAGGTTCGCAACCTTGTCGTCGACCGCAGCGCCGCCACACAGTTTCGCAATTTCATCGCGGACATTCGCTGGCCATTCGACGTCTTCTTGACAGAAGATTTGCTTTGCTGCCGACAGCCTTTGCGCGTTCCACTTGGTGTTCAGTACCTCACGCACATCGGAGCGCAGCGTGGAGGCGTGGGCCTCGGCGTCTTGGTACTGCTTGAGCTGATCAAGGAAGTCCTTGTAGATTTGCGTGGCGTCTTCGCTCGTCACCACCGGCCACCAATCGACACCATGGCCGCCGCCCACACCCACGAGCGGCAGCAGAAGAACCGCCGACAGTCCCGCCATATGCTTGGCCGAGGCGTCGAGTCTCCCCTTGATGTCGGTCGCGTAGAAGAACGACGGCGTGATGATCGTGTGCTCGCTACCGAAGATCTTCGTGGCTTGGTCGAAGATCTTCTGAAATTTGTCCAATTGCTGCGAGGACTGGATCAGCGCTTCGCTGTTGGCATCGTTGGCAACCTCGTTCCCTTGGACCGCGTCCGCAGTCAGAGTCGCTTTGTTGGCTTTGACGGATGGCTGGGGCGTCCCTACCGCCGCCGGCGGAGACACTTGCACCGCCTTCGGACCTCGGACCGGTGCCACCATGGCCTTGATGACCTCCGGAGGGAGTGG
>CAZTTW010000809.1:0-2839 GCA_964616265.1 uncultured Myxococcales bacterium
TCGACTTGCTCGCTCCGTATCGCCGCGGCGGCAAGATCGGCCTCTTCGGCGGCGCTGGCGTCGGCAAGACCGTCGTCATCCTCGAGCTCATCAACAACGTCGCCAAGAAGCACGGCGGTTACTCGGTGTTCGCTGGGGTCGGCGAGCGTACCCGCGAGGGCCGCGACCTCTACGACGAAATGACCCACTCGAAGCTGTCCACCGGCGAGCCTGTCATTTCGAAAGCGGCGTTGATTTACGGCCAGATGAACGAGCCGCCGGGAGCCCGCCAGCGCGTGGGCCTGTCGGCCCTTACCGTCGCTGAATACTTCCGCGATGAAGAAGGTCAGGACGTCATGCTCTTCATCGACAACATCTTCCGCTTCACGCAGGCTGGCTCGGAAGTGTCGGCGCTCCTCGGTCGCATTCCTTCGGCCGTCGGCTATCAGCCGACGCTGTCGACCGAGATGGGCATTCTGCAAGAGCGCATCACTTCGACCAACAAGGGTTCGATCACGTCGGTGCAAGCCATCTACGTGCCCTCCGACGACTTGACCGACCCGGCGCCGGCCACCGCTTTCGCACACCTCGATGCAACCACGGTTCTTTCCCGCGACATTGCGTCGCTCGGTATCTATCCGGCGGTCGATCCGCTCGACTCGACATAGACCATTCTGTCCCCCGACGTGGTGGGAGCGGAGCACTACGCGGTCGCGCGCCAGGTGCAGAAGATCCTCCAGCGCTACAAGGAGCTGCAGGATATCATCGCAATTCTCGGTATGGACGAGCTTTCGGAAGACGACAAGCTGACCGTGTCGCGCGCCCGCAAGATCCAGCGTTTCCTGTCGCAGCCGTTCCACGTCGCCGAGACGTTCACCGGCCAGCAAGGCAAGTACGTCGAGATCAAGGATACTGTGCGTGGCTTCAAAGAGATCATCGACGGCAAGTGCGACGACATTCCCGAGCAGGCGTTCTTCATGATGGGTGGCATCGACGACGTGCGCGCCCGCGCCGAGAAGATGGCCAAAGAAGGCTAAGACGGACTCTCCATGCATCTGACCGTCACGACTCCACGCGGTTACCTGGTCCAGGCCGAGGTCGACGAGATCACGGCCCCAGGTGCGCTTGGTGAATTCGGCATTTTGCCGGGTCACATTCCGTTCATGTCGGTCCTGAAGCCGGGCGTGCTCAGCTACCGCGGCAAAGACGGCCTCAAGCAGTTGGCGGTAGGCGACGGCATTTTGCAGGTCGCGCGAGTGAGCGACGGCGACAAGATTGAGGTCCTGGTCAACCGTGGCGAGCACGGCAAGGACGTCGACCGCCAAGCTGCCGAGCGCGAGCTCGGCGCCGCCGACGCGGAGCTGGCGAAGTCGAAGGCCGAATCCTTGGCCGAGCTCAAGCCGCTGCAAGACCGCCGCGCGTGGGCCGCCGCGCAAGTCGACGCTTCGAACCGTACGAACGCGCATTGATTCGAAGCGCGGCCAGGGATGCCGCTCGTCGTCCGGCTAGGGTAACGACGTAACGACTCCAAGTCGAGAGCGCTACGGAAGCTAAACGCTCGCATGCCCTGCGCGTGGAGTTTACGCAACTCCGTAGCAGATCGGTGTTGGCGCAGATCCTGCGGCAGTCACCATCGAGACTCTATGCGAACCATCGAGATTCACGGACCGGCTCCGAACGACATCAGGCTCGTCGATCGACCCGAGCCACAACCTGGACCGGGTGAAGTGCAAGTGCGGTTGCGAGCTGCCACGCTCAACTATCGGGACCTAGCGATGCCGCAAGCACACGGCCCCTCCCCCGTCCGTCCCCCGTATGTCCCGCTTTCTTGCGGCTGTGGCGTGGTCACCGCCGTCGGCCACCAGGTGACGCGTATACGCGTCGGTGACCGCGTCGCTCCGACCTTCTTTCGCACGCCTGCGGAAGAGTCGCCGACGCATTTTGGAAGTGCGCTCGGAGGCCCGCTCGATGGAGTCGCGCGTGAGGTCGGATGCTTTCCACAGTTCGGCGTCGTCAAGATTCCCGACGGCCTCAGCGACCTCGAGGCCGCCACCTTGCCGTGCGCCGGGCTTACCGCGTGGAATGCGCTGTTTTGTACCCGCAGCACCAAGCCTGGCGATGTCGTCTTGTTGCTCGGGACCGGTGGAGTGTCGATGGCCGCACTTCAGTTTGCGAAATCCGTCGCCGCCACCGTCATCGTCACGTCGTCGTCCGACACGAAGCTGGCGCGCGCCGCTGCGCTGGGTGCTGACTACATCATCAATTATCGCGAGACGCCCGCGTGGGGCGCAAGAGTCCGCGAGCTCACCGGCGGTCGAGGTGCCGACGTCGTCCTAGAAGTAGGCGGCACCGGTACCATCGAACAGTCCATCGCAGCTCTGCGACGGGGCGGCGATATCGCCAGCATCGGCCTTCTAGCCGGTGAGGTTGTCGCACAGATCGACGAGACCAAGGTCAAAGCCAAGCTCCACCTCATCCGGGTTGGCAGCCGCTTTGAATTCGAAGACATGCTCCGCGGAATTATTTCGGCGTCTCTTCGGCCGGTCGTCGATCACGTGTTTCCTCTTGAACAACTGGTCCAAGCCATGGAGTGCCTTCGCGCAGGTCGTATGGTCGGCAAGATCGGAATCGCAATCGGCTGCTAGGGCAAAACCCCGAGCGATGCGAGCAGCGCTTTGATTTCGGGAAGGCGCCTTTGCAGCTCGTCGCGATCTTTGACGGGCAGGAAACGTCCCTCGATTCCGTGCCGCTCGACCGCCAAGAATTGCGTCGGCAAAAATGCCGTGACTTGGCCGAGCAAGCGTTCTGCTTGGATGGTCTCGGCACCGTCGACTTTGCGGCGCACGGGAAACCATTCCAA
>CAZTTW010000810.1:0-2836 GCA_964616265.1 uncultured Myxococcales bacterium
TGGACTGGAATCTTCAGCTCAAGCTACGCCCCACGTGGCGGGGCGAGGACTTACCGAGGAACGACTGCGTCTGCCATTGTGCTCCTTCGCGTGGATTCAGGTAGAGTCCGTGCTTCCCTACGATAGAGGAAACTTCGGTCCGAACAGATTGCGCCAGACTTGCAGCGCCTTACCATTCCGTCCTTGTCGAGCATGATCGATTGCAAGTGATGCTTCACGACTGGCGGCGACGAGCAATTCCCTTGCGCGTTGCTTCTTCCCCTGGTCCATGCCATTGCTGATTGGAGGACCTAGTCCGGCAGGATCGTCCCACTGGTCAAAGATGCGGTCCGCGAGCGTGGAAATGAAACCCTGAATTTCGTAGTCAAAGCGTCCGCCCCAATTGCCGTACAGACACTCAAGAGCCATCACCTCAATGAGAAAAGAAGGCTTGACTGGCTTTTCCTTGTGCTTGGGATTGTTGTTCCAGTACTTCACCATTCTGACCAACCCCTTCCATTCCTTCGAAAAGGCCTGGTGCGCCGCAACAGCCTTTTGCGCATGAATCTCCGGGTTGGTCTTGATCCACGTTCCCAATTCGCTGTCAGGAATCTCGTAGTCTACCCCAGACTCAAAGGCAGGTACTACGTCAACGCTGAGTACTCGATAGTCCGTGTTATCATCGGCATCGACCACAACTCCGAAGTCAACATTCACCGATCGACCCTGCTTTCTAGTGGCCTGATTGCCGTACTCCTTGGCGAGAACACTGTGGAACCGGTCCAGGACAATCGACGAAGCCTCGGCCCTGTAGTGCTTCTCATCGTCGCCAAGCACGAAAAAGATATCGATGTCCTTCAGTGGCTTTGTCTTTGTGTGGCGCGCATAGGATCCCGTCAAGAAGCTCCTCGCGATGCCAAACTTGGTATTCAGGTAGTCTCGGATCTCGTTCTGCCGGGCCGATGCATTCTGCTGCTCGCGGTCATTGAGCTCTAGACGGCTCTTGAACTTTCGAAAGGCCTCATACACGGTCAGCATTACGTCGCCCTCCAGTACGCTGCGTTGGCCCCAAGTCCGTTGTGCTCAATAGTGGAACCAAGGCTCTGGCGGACGAGTCCAGTAGTGGACCGGAAGGTAGTTGAACACCAGCCGTCTACATCTGGGCGCCCATCCTTGTTGTTGCACACCAGCCGATAGCTCGCATCGCTCGGAGCCAACCCCGCCTTGCGGATGTGGTATTTGAGCTGATCCGTGTCCGTCCAGACACTACCGTCTCCCACCGAAGCGCCATAGATAATGTCGATATCCCACCGTACAACTAGAGCGTTGGTCTTTGGGTTGAATATCTCAAGCACGACTGTCTGCAGATGACCTGAAGTGAGCCAAGCACGAAGCCCCCGAATATTTGTATCCCAGTCTTTGACGAGGTTTGAGGGATCGAGGCCGGTTAGAACCACGACGTCCTTCAGGCTCTTGAGGATGTTGTCCGCCACGTAGGTGACGGAATGCGTGTAGGAATAGACCGAGACAGTGGTCATTGACCCAAAAATCCTTCTTGGTTGATTTCGAGGGAGGTGGTGTCTCCGTCGCCGCCGTCAGACTCGGACGAGATTCCAGAGGTAAGATCGCGAGCATTGATGCGAGGGGTGACACCTTGAAGGGCACGTTGAACCCAAACGAGATCGTCTTTCTGGCAAGGCAAAGAGACGGTCCAGTTGCCGTTCAGCGCATAGAAGCCTAGAGGAGCTTCTTCGCCGTCAGACTCATCAATGGCATCGTCGCCATACACGCAGTAGATACGAGTGCGAGGCCCATCGCAGGCCACCACTATGGGAGCATCCTCTGGAGCCCTGTCGGCGATGATACTTGAAGCGATTCCCGTTACCGCGAGGAGCTCTCGCTCCGCCTGGGAGGATTGTCCGCGGGTCAGGAGATCGACGATCGCGGTCCAGGTCTGAAGGGCATCGCGATATGGCGAGCTACGGAATCGTCGACGGACTACCGTGATCACGGCTCCTCCGCCTTCCTTGATCGGTTCACCCTGGCTGAACTCGCCGCTGATATCAGATTCTCGATCGTGATCTGATTTGGGTCGAGGGCGGTCTGGGGGGTGCTCGCAAGTGCGTTCGCGACCGTTTTGCGAATTGCTCTTCCGTCCAACCCGACGAACTCAAGTACGCAGCGATCGAAGCCGGGAGATTTGGTCAGACCACCGATGGCTGGATAGATTTTGCCCAGCCCGATCAGGCAGTCCTCCAGAATCCGCCGACAGGCATCATGGTTCGGGATCGGAACCGTCAGTATGAGATCGCAGCGCGATGTGAAGGCGCTGTCGATCGCCTGCGGAAAGTTGCTTGTGGCGAGAAATAGCAACTTGGGGTAGCGCTCCGCCAGCGCGTCAAGTTGCACGAGTACCGCATCAGTTGCGCGATGGATGTCGATGGGGTTGGCTTCGAGGCTCATTCTCGAGCGATCAGCGGCGAGAGTTTCTGCCTCGTCAAGGAGCACGATTGTGGGGCCGGAAGCCGCCGCCTCGGCGATGGACTGCGAGAAGAGCTCGGATACCGCTCGCTGGGTCTTTCCCATCGCCGAGCTGGTCAGCGAATGCGGCTCCACCTCTAGGAAGTTGAATGACTTGCCCTTTAGCGACTGGGCCGTGCGGTTCGCGAGTCCTCGGGCAAGGGACGTCTTTCCAGTACCGGGAGCTCCGACTAACAAGATCACTCCGTGCAGCGGCAACACGCTACGGGCTACTTTTCCACGCACGGAGAAGTTTAGGACCGCCTGCGAGAGGAGCTGAGATTTCGGTGTAGGTCTCATCGTGGCGTGAAATTGGCGGGGATTCATTGTTAGACCG
>CAZTTW010000811.1:0-2833 GCA_964616265.1 uncultured Myxococcales bacterium
CGTACTCGCGATCACCCACGAGCAAACGAGTCGCCATCCAAGCGCTACGAAACACGGGCAGCGCCTGGGACGCCAGGTGCAGGCGAATCGCCGCCAGCGCCTCATCCATGACCTCGCCGAGCACCAAACGGCTGGGTCCCGTCCGATGAGCAACCGCGCGGGCGATGGCCTGCTTGAGCTCGGCCACGCCTTGCGCGCGATGCCCGACGGTTTCCACCACCGGGAAGCCGAGCAGCTTCTCCATGAGCGGCAGATCGATCTGCTGACCCGCGGCCCGTGCTTCATCCGACATGTTCAGACAAAGGACGAGATTCGCATCCGTCTGCATGATCTGCGTGAGCAGAACCAAGTTGCGTTCGAGCTGCGTCGAATCGGCCACCACGGCGACGACGTCGGGAGCATCCGTGAGCTCGTCCTGCGCCACGCGCTCGTCGGGTGAAAAAGAGCTTAAACTGTAGGTGCCAGGTAGATCGATCACGTTGAGGGCGAGTTGGTCGTCGATTTCGCAGCGGCCGGTGCGACGCTCGACGGTGACCCCGGGATAGTTCGCCACATGCTGCCGAGCCCCAGTAAGCGCGTTGAACAGCGACGTCTTGCCGCAGTTGGGGTTGCCGGCAAGCGCGACCCGAATCTCGGCAGGTGCCGAGGCGGACAACGCGGAGCTATCGGTGGTGGCCATGCGACGTCAAACCTTCCTATCGTCAGTCGGGCATCCGCACCAAAATGGAGTTGGCCTCCGAGCGACGGAGGGCTAACCGCGCGCCCTGACAACGCACCCAGAATGGATCGCCACCCAGCCCCACCCGCTCGATGTCAATCGTGGTTTCTGGAAGAACGCCCATGTCGAGCAAGCGCTGCCGTAGCGCACCGACGGCGTTAATCTTGGTGACCACAGCGCTTCCCCCCGGCTTTACATCAGCCAAACTCATGGAAACGAACTCCTTCTTCTTCGCGCAAACCGAACACCATTGCGGCAGATCTGCGTGCGCCGTGGCCTTGCGATCCTGGACCATCGGGCACTGATGAAAGCTTTCGATGACCGACGGGCACGCGCCGAGAAACTCGAAAAAGCGCGCCATGCGTCCCATGGCATCGTCGGTCAGGCTGTGCTCCATCGCGCACGCCTGGTCGCTGGCGGCTTCGGCCGGCATGTTGAGCACTTCCTGAAAGAAGCGCGTTAGCAGGCGGTGGCGCGAAAAGACCCGGCGGCCGGCTTTCTCGCCACTTGGAGTCAGCGCAATGTACTCGCGCCGTTCGTAGCGAACCAAGTCGAGCTCGGCCAATTTGCGGAGCGCAATGGAGACTGACGCTGCCTTCACGTCGCGAGCACGGGCAACGTCCTTGACGCGCGCGAACCCTTGCTCTTGAACGAGCAAGTAGATGGTTTCGAGGTAGTCCTCGAGCGACGAGCTGATTTCGCCTTCTGCCGAATCATTAGTCGCAGGAGCCATTGTTAGCTAACACTAACAACACCAGCCACACCTGTCAATACGCTCGAGGTAGTGATGGGAGCCATCGCGTGCGGAGCCTGCCAGCTATGCTGGCAGCGAAGCTTCGCGGGAGGGTTTGGGAACCCGCCCAGGGTTCCCATTACAATCTTGGGCTGCCCACGCCCAAAAGGCCGCGACGCTTAATGATCTCGGCGACTGCTGGGGGAACCATCCCTTCCCAGCCAGCGTCGCGCGCCTTGATCAGCCGGAGAACGTCGCGGGAAGTGCCGGAAAGCGCACTCGGATCGTAGCCTTCGACGTGCACGAGCTTGCCGCGATCGAGAAGATAGGCGTAGAGCTTATCGAGGCCGCCTTGAAGTCCGAGGCTGGCGGCGGTCGCGAGGAACGCACCTGTGCTTGCAAGCGACGGATAGACGTAGATTTTGAGGTCGCGACCGAACAAGCGCCCGATCGCTTCGAGCATACCGCCCTCGAGATCGGCGTAGTACTGCTCGTCGAAGACGTGGGCCAGGCTGGCTGCGGGCAAGACCATCGCGATGGGCGCCGTCGTGCACCGGCGCAAGAAGTTGGCGAGCTTGTAGTGTTCGAAATAGTTGGAAATCAGCACCGGCAGCCCGGCCGCGCCCAGCATGTCGGCGCGCGCGAGAAAATCGCGCGGATCGATGGCGCCATCTTGGTTGAGCAGGTCGCGCATGGTGATTTCCATGAGCTCGACGACGTCGGTCTCGGGCCGTTCTTGAACACCAGCAAATGCTTTGCAGGAGCAGCGCAACATATCGATGTTGGCATTGGTGACCGGCTTGAAGAGACCACGCTGGACGAGCGCGGGCTTGCGATGAAGAACCTCGGTGGCCTGCAGAACGTCGCCCTTCGGACCAAACAGGGCCGCCTGCGAAAGCCCGAGCTCGACGAGCTTGAGGCTCATGAGGCGGTTGTCGACGTGGCGAAATTCGATGCCCGAAAACTCGATCATGTCGATTTCCAGCCGCGCCGTCGACAAGTTGTCGAGCAACGACTCGACCAGCATTTCGGGCTCGTGGTGCATGAAGAACGCACCGTAAAGGAGGTTCACGCCGACGATGCCCAGGGCTTCCTGCTGCAGGCTCATTTCTTGGTCGAGCATGCGAACGTGCAAGACGATTTGGCTTTCGGCGTCGCGCGGATGGGATTGAAATTTGAGGCCCATCCAGCCGTGGCACTCCGCCTTGGAGCGGAAGCCCTTGGCCGTGACGGTGTCGGCAAAAACGAAGAAGGCGGTGGTGTCACCCCGTGCGGCCGACAGACGCTTGACGTTTTTCTCGTGCTCGTAGTCGAGCATGGACTGTAAACGGTCGCGCGAAACGTAGCGCTCGGTGTGCCCGTAGATGGCGTCGCTGACCGCC
>CAZTTW010000812.1:0-2829 GCA_964616265.1 uncultured Myxococcales bacterium
CGGGGACCGGTGGCATGGGTGGGCCTTCGGACGCTGGCCCCAGCTCGGGCACCGGCGGTCATGGTGATACTGGCGGAAGCCCCTCGCCCGCATCGGGTAGCGGCGGAGCCAGCGGTGTCGGAGGAGCGGCGGCTGTCGGAGGCGCAAACGGCACCGCTGGAGCCTTGGGCTCGGGCGGTAATCAAGGAGTCGGTGGCGTCAACAGCTCTGGCGGCGCGTCCTCCGGTTCTGGTGGCGCGTCAGCAGCGCCTTCTGGAGGCGAGGCTGGTGGCAATAGCACGAGCAACGGCTGCAACTGCACTGTCGGCAAGAGACAAGGGCGTCATGGCCCCGGCAGAGACGGCGGAATCGCACTGGTGCTTGGACTCGCGGCGCTCGCGTTCATCCGACGCAGGCCGTAGTTTATCGTTTCGATTGCTAATGCTGCTCCGTCTTGTGATTGCACAGAGGCGCGGGCCGGGCGCGGGAAGAGTCAGAACGGAGCGCTGCCGCACCCCCCAAGGGCCTTGTCATCGGCCGGCTCGCCAGTTTCGAGCGCCATGAGCCATTGTAGGAGGGTTTCGCAACAGCCGAAGAGAGCAATCATGCGATTTCATCAGACGTTCGTTGTTTGGGCCGCTCTTGGGGCGGTGGTCCCCATTACGCTGGGGGCATTCGGTTGTGCCAAAGGCACGGTCGTCGGGCCATCCACCAACGGCGGAGGCGCCAGTGGCTCCACGGAAATCGGTAAGACCGGTAGCGGCGGGTCGGGCACGATCATCACCTTGCCCGCCGCTGGCGACGCGGCTGCGCAGGCCGATGCCGAGACCGTGAAGACGCAGGTCGAATGCGATGGCGGTGGGGACTGTACGTGTCCGCCGTTCAACGTCGCGGTCATAGGCCAGCCGGGGAAATGGGGCGCGGCTCACCCCCAGCCTGATCCACCCACGGCTCTCATGGACTGGCTCAACAGCAGCAGCGCCGGAACCTCGCGCGCCGACAATTTCACCGACCGCAAAACCCTGACGCCCGACTTCCTTGCGACCTACAACGTCATCATCTTCGGATCGCTCTCGGACGATTCGGACGTCGGTCCTTGGTGGACGTTCAGCGCAGACGAGATCGCCGCTGTTCAGGCGTGGATCGAAAACGGCGGCGGCGCCATCTTTTTGAGTGGCTACTCGAGCGGGAACGAGCAGGCGCCCTCGAATCAGCTCCTCGCATTCGCTGGCATTCAATTCAATCAAGATAGGGTCGACAACTGCAGCGACTGGCAAATCTGCAGCTGCACGCATTCCTCCACATTGACCGACTGGGTGAAGACCGATCCGGTCATCGCGGGCCTCAGCACCGGCGTAACGATGGTCGGTTTCGAGGGCGGGCACTCGATCACGGCGCCTGCGGACGCCCACGTTGCCGCCACCGTCAGCGCCAACATTTCCGGCGCAGTCGTGAAAGTGTCCGCGCTGGTGGGCAAGCTGGCCGGCAAAGGCCGCGTGCTTGCGTTCGGTGACGAGTGGATCACGTATACCAGCCAGTGGACTGGCGTGGGCAATCCCAGCACGACGGATCCCAACTGCAAGGGATTCCTTCCAGAAAACAAGTATCAAATTGCTCAATTCTGGTACAACATGATCCGCTGGTCGCAGCCGGCGGCGAATTGTTTCACCATCGTCGATACCTCGAATCCAGTCACTATCTGGTAATTGGACTTGTCCAAGAGGTCGGCTCCGGAACCAAGCCCTTATCTCTATCATCTCTATCGACGCCCTCGCTGTGCGATTTCGTGACACGTAGACTCCCAAAACTGGGCGCCATTGAATGCCGCGGAAACGTGGTATTTGTCAGTGAACACTCGTCTGGAGGATTTCATGGCCACGCATCGACTTTTGGTAGCAACCCTCGTAGTCACCGCAGCTGCATGTTCGTCCAGTAATTCAGGTGGATCCGGTGGAAGCGGTTCAGGCGGCAAGTCGAGTGCGTCTGGAGGAACAACCAGCTCGGGTGGTCGGTCGGGAACGGGAGGATCTTCTGCATCCGGCGGAAGCACCGCCACGGGCGGAAGCGGCTCGGGCGGCCAGTCATCGACCGGCGGTGTTACCGGCTCGGGCGGATCGACGGCAACCGGCGGAAAGACATCATCGCAATCGGGCGGGGCGAGCGGCTCCGGCGGAGGGGCTGGGGCCGCTGGAGTTGGCGGTAGCGCCGGTAGCGCCGGTAACGCCGGTAACGGTGGCGCCGCGGCTGGCGGCAACACCGGAGGCGGAGGCAGCGGAATCGACGGGGGCGCCGGTAACGGTGGCGCCGCGAAGCCGAGCGCAGGATGCGGCAAGACCGATGGTCTGAAAACCCTGACCACCGGCGGTTCGTCGGTTTCGGGCGCTCCTACCACGTCGACCAGACTCAACGGGGTTACGAGCGGCGGCAAGCCTCGCCTCGTCATCATCGACGTTCCGGCGGACTACGATCCGACGAAACCCTATCGCCTGATCTTCTCCTGGCGCCAGATGGGTGGTTCGGACACCGGCAATGCGACGGGCCTGCATCCCGCTGGCGATGGGCCCAACTTCGACGCCGAACACTATGCCTATTTCGGGCTCCGTCGCGAAGCGCTCAATGCGAGCCAACCCGCCATCTTCGTAGCGCCCGACACAGACCCCGCAGGCTCGCTATGGAATTACGACAAAGACAGCGTCTACTTCGACGACCTGCTCAAGCTGGTCACCGATGACCTGTGCATCGACGAGAGCCGGGTCTTCACCACCGGCTTCAGCTTCGGAGCGATGATGAGCTATGGTCTGTCGAACGGGCGTGCCTCGAAGCTGCGCGCCGCTGTCACGATGGCACCGA
>CAZTTW010000813.1:0-2826 GCA_964616265.1 uncultured Myxococcales bacterium
GTCAGTCCCAGCGCGATGGATTCGACCGGCCATGCGACGGTCAGCGTGGATGTCACGAACACAGGCGCGCGCGCGGGCGACGAGGTCGTTCAGCTTTATGTGCACGATGCTGCGGCAAGCGTGCAGCGGCCGATCCAGCAGTTACGCGGTTTCCAGCGCGTGCATCTGGAACCCGGTCAGGAGAAAACCCTCACGTTTGCCCTTGCCGCACGCGATCTGGCGTTCTGGGACGCGACCTCGCACGGTTGGCGTGTCGCCGATGGCGTCTTCGAGCTTGCCGTCGGTTCGTCGTCTCTCGACATTCGGGCGCGGAGCCACTTGGCGGTGCAATCGACTGCGGATGCGGGCCGACCCTGAGCCGGCTGTCAGACGTTTTCTAGATCGAACCCGATGCGCAGGCGGAGCTGATGCCAGCCTTCGTTCATGAGTAGAAAATAGCCGAATTGGCCGTACCGGTATGCTTCCGGCGGTAGCGTCGGATCGTAGGGCTTGAGCCAGTCGGTGGCGTACATGAGCTGCCCCAAGAACAACCCGTCCGCAATCTCGACGATTTCATCGATACAATAGCGATCGGGAACAATGGTCTTCAGTTTGGGCCAGCGATAGTTGAATTGATAGATGCGCTTGCCGCGATTAGCAGGGTTAAGCGATGTTCCCGGGTGACCGATAAAGAAGAAGTTCTTGAGGTCGTAGCCGAATTGCATCGCCTCGTCTTTGCTGGCGGGCTCGCCCCAGATTTGTGCGAGCTCCATGGCTTTGCCTAGCTCTCTTTCGCGAAGGGTGCGGAGCGACTGAGTGTTCGAGCCCCAGGTGGTCGGCAGGACGCCTTTTTCGAAACCGTCGGTGATGTCGGCCAAACGTTCGGCGCTGATCGGATCGAACCGCTTGCCGGTCCACGTGGAGTAGCGAGCGGAAAAGCCCCATGCCTTGTCCAGGGCGTTCGTCTTGAAAAGCTTGAACAAACCGTCGCCGTGCCACGAGACGAGGGCGCCGCGGTAGAAGCCTTTCATTTCTTGCACCGGCGCCCCGCGATTGAAGAGCTCTTGCAGGCGCAGGAAATAGGGCGACGAATTGTCCAGCTTGTCTTGCAGCTCATTCGAGTAGGCCTGGCACAACTGCAAGACTGTCTGGTGCTTGGCGAGGTCAGCCTTGACCTCGGCGAAGACTGTGTCGTTGCACACGCCGGGCGCTGGTGTCTCGCACTTGAGCGTGGAGAAGGTCGGTCCCGACTGTACGTTCACTTCGGAAACCAAGCCGGGGGCATTGACTGGAATCTCCAGGAAGGCGAACAGCCTGCGCGCCTCTGCGTTCCAACGATTGTCCCACAAGGCGAAGTACCCCATGTGGTCGTAGCCGTAGTCCGCCGTTGTGCGTTTCGGATCATAAGTCGATAGAAGTCGGTGCGTGGCGAACAGCAGTTGCCCGAGGTAAAGGCCATCGGCAATCTCGACCACCTCATCGACCAGCCAGGACAGCGGCGGCCGATTGTGCATGCTGGGCCAGCGGTAGTTGAGCGAGAAAACCTCGCGTGGATTTTCCGAATACACCGACGGTCCAAGCTGGGCGATGAAGTTGCCGCCGTTGCGGTCGTAGCCGTAGCTTTCGCGTTCGTTTTCAGGCGCGTCGTGCAAGTTCAGCCAGAAGGAGAGGGCGTGGTAGGTGACCAGGTTGGCAGGGTGCCAATCGAGCCGGTTGAAATGGTTGATACCGAGAAAAGCCAGCTGGCTGGCATCGGAGGTTTGTCCGGTGAGGCCCTGCATTCGTGCCGCGTCCAACCGCTGGAAACTCTTGCCTACCCACGGGCTCTCTTCTTCGAGGGTGGCGCCCCAGAGCAAGCCGATGACATTGTCCAGGTGAACCAGCGCGTGCTTTTCCGGGCTCGTGCGCAAGCCGAGCGCAACCCCGTAGCAATGGCCGTTGATTTCGCGCGGAGCAGGCGCCAGAGAAAAGAGCTTTGCCATCTTCACGAAGGCTGGCGCTAGATTGTCCGGGCTCTTGCGCAGACTGCGCATGTAGCTCGCGAGCAACTCGATGAGCGAGCCTGCTTGGCTGCGGTCCTTTTCGATTTCCGCGAACACGAGATCGTCCTTGGGTACGGCGAACTTGAAGCTCGACGGAAGGCTCGACGTGCCTGGTGAGCGCATCTCGGAGGGCAGTTGGTCGCTGCTCAGGACGCCGGCCTCGACGAGCTTGTAGCACGAGATGGGAACGTCGATGACCACGTCGTGCTCGATGTCCCGTAAGTAGGACTTTCGCGTCGACTTCAGAATGTGGCCGCTTTTGTCCTTGAGCACGACGTAGGCGTCGGGACGCTCGTGGAAGATGCCGATGCGTGCTTTTGTGGTGATGTCGTATCGGCCATTTCCGTCGGTTGCCGAGCGACCCAGCAGATCGTCGTGGAGCGTGTCGGCGTCGTACGCCTCCACCGTCAGCCCCGCCACGGGACGCCCAGTTTCCGATTCCGAAACCTTGCCAGAGATATGTAGGATCATGCTTCCTCGTCCCCCTTCGTGCGACCTGGGGGCGCTCGGACCGCCCAGGGTGCGCGTGCTTGGATGAAGACTTGAAGCTGTTGGGTTCACGTGCTTCTCGGCGCAGATGCAGAGTCGCCGCAAGAGCGCCCGCCCTAAATGCGAAAAGGCCTCCTGGCTGTTCGCCAGAAGGCCTCTTGCGCTAGCGAGGCGGGGATCGCCTCGACGGTTTACTTCTTCTCGGCCGGCTTCTCGGCCTTGGCGGGCTTTTCGGCTTTCTCAGCCTTGGCTTCGGCCTTCTCCTTGGCCTTGGCTTCCTTGTCTTCCTTGGCCTTGGCGGCCTTCTCGGCCTTCT
>CAZTTW010000814.1:0-2823 GCA_964616265.1 uncultured Myxococcales bacterium
CGTGCCATCCGTGGTCTTGGCACCGCTTGCGCCCGTGGGCATCATCAGACCACCGGCCAGCGCCAATTCCTGCACGCGCCCCCATCCCAGATTGATAGAGCGCCAGAGAGCATAGCGTGCACCCAGTTCGGCATCTCCGAGTCCGGTCAGGTGGGACGCGGTCTCATCGGTGCCGCCGCCAACGGTGTGAATCGTCTTGTCCAGCACCGGAAGCGTGGCGATGATGGATAGTCGTGTGATGGGCCTATACACGGCATTGAGACGGTACGACCACTGCGTGAGCTGATCCGTGTAGCCGGGCATTCCGTCGGTGCCCGCATCGACGCGCAAGTATTCGGTGTCGAGCTGCAGGCGCAAGAGACCGGTGATGGCCGCCGGATCGTTGGCCGCAAGCAGAGGATCCCCGCAGCCGCAGATAGAGCAAGCTTCCGCGGTCGGCGTAAAAGCCAAGTACGCGATCGCGACCATAAGGACCGAGGCCAACCCACGCCATTCGCTCACCCTGGGAATCCTGTTTCGCATGGCTCTAGGATGTGGGATTTTACCGAGAGTTTCGCTCAAATCTGAGCAATCTCGCTGCGACGAAAAGCCGCGGTGACTTCGCTCGATTTCCGCGCTACGAAGAGCAGAATGAGTACTGCTGTGCACGTGAGCGGACTGGCTGCGGGCGCTTCCGCAGGCGTTCAAGAACCAGTGTCTGCGGATCACAGTCGAACCGAGGTCACGAGCGAGTCGGAGCAGCAAGTTGGACTCGCGTGGTTGCTCAAGCTGCGCTGGGGTGCGGTCGGCGGTCAGTTGGCCGTCCTTGCGTTTGTCCGAGTCGTCTTGGATCTGGACCTCCCGTACTCGGCGCTGGTCGGGCTCACCACCTTTACGGCGATCACCAACGCGGCCCTGCTCGCCGTTCCAAGTCGTCGGGCAAAGGACTGGCGGTTGCCAGCTGTGCTCGTGATGGACTCGGTCGTTCTCACCGTGATGCTGGCGTTGTCCGGCGGGGTCACCAATCCGTTCACGGTATTCTTCTTGGTCCACGTGGCCCTTGCTTCGCTTCTGCTTGAGCCGCGCCTCGCCTGGACGTTGGTCGTCCTGACCGTCGTCGCGTTTGCTTCGCTCTTCTTCTTGCCGGCGCAGCACATGCTTCTTCACCACCATGGCGGGGCATTCTCCGCGCATCTCGTGGGCATGTGGGTCGCCTATGCTCTCGCCGCCGCATTCGTCGCGCAGTGCGTGGGCAAGGTGTCGCACGCCATCCGCGAACGGGATCGCAGGTTGTCGGCTATCGCCGGCTTGGCTTCGCAGAATGAACGGCTTGCCACGCTTTCCAGCTTTTCCGCGAACGCGGCTCATGAGCTTGGTTCGCCCCTGGCGACCATTGGTCTTGCGGCCAAGGAGCTGGCCATTGCAATTCGGCGAGGCGAATCGAAGCCATCCTTGGAATCCTTGGAGGCAGACGCGGATCTCGTGTGCCGGGAGGTTGCCCGCTGTCGAGAGATTCTGGCCGACCTGTCATCGCGAGCCGGCGAGTCGGTCGGCGAGATGCCGGTTCACACCACACCTTGCCGCGTGGTCGAGGAGCTTGCACGAGTGATGTCGCTGAGGCTCGCGCCCCACTTTCGCGCGACCTTCGCCGACGAAGCCGCTTCCAACTGCGACATCGTGGCCCCCGTGCGAACCCTGGCCCAGATGCTGCACAATTTGATTCGCAACGCTTTCGAGGCGCAAGAGGAGGCCGGTGTCGATAGTCCGGTCGAACTTCGCGTCGTGGTGGGCGAGCGGCTGTGGTTTCATGTGCTCGACCGAGGCAAGGGGCTGCCGGACCACGTCCGAGCGCGGTTCGGTGAACCCTTCCTGACCACCAAGGGTGACCGCGGCGGTCTCGGCCTCGGCATCTACCTGGCCCGGGCGTACGCGGAGCGCACCGGCGGAGATCTGTTGTTTCAAGATCGTGCTGAAGGCGGCTCGGACGTCGAGCTCTGCCTTACCCGCAACGCTGTCGGGAGCGCTCAGCGATGATGGCCACTGCGGCCACAACCGACTCCGGGCAAGCCTCGATCACGGGCGGCAACCACGGCCGCTCGGTTCTTGTCGTGGATGACGAAGATACCTTCCGTGACCGGCTAGTGAAAGCGCTCTCCGCGCGCGGCTTCGAGGCGACCGGCGCTGCTTCTGCCGAGGACGCACTTCGAGCCGCCCAGGCAGAGACACCCGAATGCGCCATCGTGGATCTGCGCATGCCTCGCCTTTCTGGCCTGCACGTAGTGCGCGGCCTGCGCCAGCTCGATCCAACCACTCGCATCGTGGTGCTGACCGGATACGGAAGCATCGCCACCGCGCTCGACGCGGTTCGATCCGGCGCGGTCCACTACCTGACCAAACCCGCCGACATCGACGAGATCATCGCTGCCTTCGACCATGATGGCATGCCAGCCGACGAACCTCCGCTGACCGAGGTTCCAAGTCTCGACCGCGTAGAATGGGAACACATCGATCGCGTGTTGCTCGGGTGCGACGGCAACATCACCCAGGCCGCCGCCCTGCTTGGCCTGCACCGGCGCTCGCTGCAACGGAAGCTCATGAAGCGGCCAAGTCAGCGCTGAACGTGGAAATGAATTCTTGCAGGTTACTCGCCGCTGGTTTTCAGCCATTCAAACGAAAGGAATCGCCATGAAACGGATTGTCTTTGGAATCGCTCTTAACTTGTTCGCCGTGGCCGGGGCCGTATACGGCAAGCCGGCGGAAAAGAAGGAGCCCGCGGCGGCGGTCGAGGCGCAGAAATCGGTGACACTCACCGGCCAGATTGGCTGCGCACACTGTGCCTTCAAG
>CAZTTW010000815.1:0-2814 GCA_964616265.1 uncultured Myxococcales bacterium
TCCAGCCACAGAGGCACGCAGCACGGCCATGGAGCCGAGCGCCCAGCCGACGCCAACCAGCGGTAGAAAGGCAGGGCCAACACCGTCGAGACTTACCAGCGTCGCACCGCCCACTTCGACGCTGAACCGCTGCGCGCGTGGCCTCCGCTCCATGTCGACGAAATGCACGACCACCGGAGGCGGCTCACGATTCTGCGGATCGTGACCAGCCAAATCGATTTCGAGAAAGCTCGATCGCAAGAGCTCGATCGCACGAATTGCCAAACGCTCGGGTGCGTGCTCTGCCGTACTCTCGAACGGTACCCTGCGAACCACCGACTTGCCGGTGACCTTGTCGACGACCCAAACCTCGACCGAATCCAGAGCGACGTCCCCAACGAGGGCGATCACGGCATCGGCACCATGCTTGGTCGCAATCGTTTCAAGCAACCCGGGTGACGACGCCTGCCCGTCCGCGGGCGCGTCGACGACCTCGGTCGCAAAGCCAACCGCTGCGAGCTCTCCGCCAATGCGCACCAGCGTCTCGGTCATGGCGGCGGATGGACTTGTAGGGCGAACCAGGACCACCGTCGTCGCAGCCGCTGGCATAGCCAGCAACGAAGCCAGACCAAGCACAACGATGCGGACGACGAGGCAGCGACCTTTCAGCGACCGCGCCACAGCGCCCTCGCGGCTCCTGCATAGCTGCCGTTGGGAAAGCGGCGCAAGTATTCCGCGGCGATCGGCTGCGCCTGTGCGTTTCCTTCGTATTTGTTCGTGAGAATCATCTTACGGCCCAGTGCCTCGGCACCGTAGGCGCCGCTCGGTGCATGGGAAAGATACTCGTCGTACCAGCGCAGGGCGACCTTCACGTCAGTCGGTTCCTTCGACGCTTCCGATGCCTGGGTGCCTCTCGCTTCTTGCGCTGCTTGCCATTCTTCCACGCGACCAAGCAAGAAGGCCGCGTCCAGAGCCCGAGGCGAAGCGGGGAAGCGTTTCCGCTCGGCCAACAGCGCCTGGCGGGCGATGGCCATGCGCCGGCGGTAGCGAGCAGCATCGGCGAGCGCGAAGAGATCTTCGCTCGAAGCCGTATCGAGGATGTTCTTCAGACCGGCGTGTTGCGCCTCGGAGAGGATTTGGTCCCAGCGCCCCGCCGCGAGCGGCCGCGTCCATCGATAGTCGGTGCCGAGCCTCGACTCGCTGGCTGGCGAGGGCCGGGGTACCGGCTTCTCGGACGGGATGGGCTCGCTCGGCGCCACGGCTGGCTCTCCGGGCGACTTGTCCTCGAAGATTCGGGCCTCCGCAGACGCCACATCCGCAACCAGGCGCTGGCCCGCATGCAGAGTAATATCACCACTAGAAAGGGGACCGGTCACCGCGACAGCCCCCCGCTCTAGGCTCAGCTCAAAACGCTCGGTGGATGCGTCCCACAAAACCGAGAAGACGGTTCCCTTGACGGTAACCCGGAAGGGTCCGACGTCGACCAGCCAATGCCGCTGGACCGTCGGGGTTACGCGAAACGTCGCCACGCCGCTCTCGATGGCAATCCGCACGCCCGAGCTGTCGACCGAATGCAAGCGTGCACGCGTCCCCGGTTTCAGGGAGAATTCCGTTCCTTCGTTGAAGCTCAGGATCATGCCGGCATGTCCGGCTTCCCGAAGATAGCCGCCCTCGACGATGCGGCCGCCCGCTACCGTGTAGCGGAGGGCGAAGGGCGCGGCCGGCGCAGCCGTCGGAGGACGCAGACGCAACCACGAAACCGAAATCAGCGCCGCGGCGACAGCGGTCGCACCAACCATGGACCACCGCCTGACGATCCCACGTCGCCTCTCCTCGCCCGTCAGTCGCGCCGCAAGGGCCTGCAGACCACCATCCAGATCGCCTGCCGTCGGTGGTCGAGCGCTGGTTCGCGCCAGCTCGGTCAACGCCTCGAGAGCCTGACCTCCCCTGCCGTTGGCCGAACCGTCTGCCGAGCCAATCATCGATCCCATCCTTTGCCGCCCCAAAGGCCCACCAATCCGAGATCGCTTTCGATCCAGCGCGACATCTTCGACGTCGATCGCGCGAGCGAGCGCTTCACCGTCGAGGCCGATAGATTCATGCTGGCGGCAACTTCGTCGACCGTCATGGACTCGAGGTGGCGGAGTGCGAACACCAAACGATCCTTGGTGCCAAGGCGAGCGAGCAAACCATAGAACCGCCGCAGCAGATCCCGCGATTCCATGTCAACGGCTTCGCCACCCACGTCGACGAACGCCTGCGGCTCGCGAAACGAAAGCCAACCGCGCGCCTTGCGGCGCAGCTCGGATTTGAGGACGCGCACCACGAACGAAAACACGAAGCTGCGCAGACGGTCGGGCTCACGCAAAGTCTTGGCCTTGCGAAACAACCGGTGGAAGACCTCTTGCGCTAGATCCTCGGCCTCCGATTCCGAACCCAAAGCACGCCGGGCTGTCATGAGAACCATGGGCGCGAAACGGTGCCACGTCTCGGCGATGGCCCAGGCGCTTCCGGACTGGAGACCGCGCGCCAGCTCGACATCGCTCACGCTGCCGTGGATGGATGCGATCGGCGACGAAAGCTGTTTACTCGAGCGAGAGGTTTGCATGGATGGGCACCACGAACGCGTAAAGCAGTCGCCCCGATCCGGTCAATTCGGGTCATCTTTGGCTTACCGGCAGGCCTGGTGCGTGATAGCGATAAGGTACCACGCGCACTCTGCGGACTCGTCTGGTGGCCCTACCTTTTGCCGTCAATCCTTGGCTCTGCCCTTGGATTTACAGCGATTTCGGCCAGCGCGGCTGAGCCGGCCGCGCGCGAACGATTGCTGGCCGA
>CAZTTW010000816.1:0-2812 GCA_964616265.1 uncultured Myxococcales bacterium
CCCTGGTCGTCGCTCCACAGCACGACGGTGCGGCCGACGTCGAAAGGCTGACCTGCAACGATGATGGACGTCCCGCGCGTGGCCGCTGGCGTGGTCGGCGCTCGGGCGGGTGCGGTCGCATCTTCGCCGGACGGCGCGGCGAGGACGAGCGCAAGAAAGACGGTTGAAAGCATGCTGCCCATGAGCTGGCGGATGTTACTGCAGGTGCGCGAGTTGTTGCTCGCGATGGTCGAGCGCTTCGTACGGGGGAGCGGGCGAAACCTCGAAGGCCCTCGATAAATGAGATAGGTGTTTGACCATCGCAGGCTGGAAACCTATCATCCCTAGCGACGAGCTTCCCGTGTTCGACAAATCAAAAAAAGGCATTTCTTCGAGCCGCAAGCCGGCCAAGCGCGGTCCAGCCCCTCTGCGCAAACCGTCGTGGAGCAAGGTCGAGGGCTCTGCTTCCGACGACCTGCGGGCATCGATCGCGCCGCCCGCCCGTACCGAGGAGCAGCCGTGTCCCAACTGCGGGCAACCCATGCTCGCGGCGTGGGGCTCGACCTGCGGCAATTGTCGGCCGCGCATGGCATCGCCGAAGACGATGTTCATGTCCACCGTGGACGACAAGGGACTTGCGGCAGTGCCCGGCCTCAGCCTGGGCTGGCTCGTGGTGCTCTCCTCGCTCGACATGCAGCACAGCGAATCGCTCATCGAGCTCGTCACTCCCGTGACCATTCTTTCGCGTGGC
Organism: uncultured Myxococcales bacterium; assembly: GCA_964616265.1. Lineage (GTDB taxonomy): Bacteria > Myxococcota_A > Polyangia > Fen-1088 > Fen-1088 > Fen-1118. The sequence goes on from CAZTTW010000816.1 coordinate 731, forward strand.
TCGCAGGAAAACACCTCGATGGAGACGTGGATCGATTTCAACGACAAGTTCCTCTCGAACGGCCACGCGGTCGTGCATCGTCCGAGGCGCGACAATCAGGACGAGGCGTTCACCATTCGCGACCGCGAGGTGCCAGGACCGTCGGCCAACGGCACCTTCGTGAACTCGCATAAGCTAACCCTGGGCGAAGTCATCGAGCTCAGCGACGGCGACATCGTCCGTGTCGGCCGGACCGAGCTGATGTTCAAATCGCTATGGCTTTCGCCCAGCGGAAAGGCCGGCGCGTGAGGCGGAGTCTAGTACCAAACAAAGGACCCCGAAGGGGTCCTTTAGATCCCCCGCGGGAGAGCGCAGCCAGGCGAAGCCCGTGTGCGCTCACGCGCTTTCTGGCGGCGCACGCGCTGGTTCTCGGGTGGGCGTCACTGGCATTCGCCGGTCCGACTTTTCTAGCGTCGCCCCCCGACGTCGAGCGCGACACCGGCGAAATGGTGGTGCTCGTCGGTGGCATCTCTGAAGACGGCAGCACCATCAAGCCGACCGCGGTCGAAATGGAAGTAGATGGCCAGCCGGGGCCGGTGACCAAATCCACCGAGGTCTTTTCCGATTACGCTCAGACCGCCGCCGAGGCGAACCAGTCGTGGAAGTCTCCGCTGGCCGTCGGCCTGGTCTACCTCTGGGTGAAGGACGTTCCGGCCGGCGTGTCGGACGCCCTGCTTGAAGGCGTCGGTGGTTTTTTTCGTCGCATTCCGGCGCGTAGCAACGTCTACGTGACGCTCTACGGGCGCAAACGCCAGCCCATCCCCAAGCTGAAGGCCTCCGAGATCGGCGGGCAGTTGCACGACCTCGGCTACATTCCTGGCGACCGTCCCAATCTGGCGGATGCCATTCGCGTCGATCTCAAGGCGCTCGGCAGCGACGAAAGTCCGTTCAAGGTCTTGCTGGTCGTCACCGACGGGCGCGACTTCAACGATTCGTCGGGTGACAGCTCGGCCGATTTCGCGGCGCTGGCCGACGCCGTGGAAAAGACCGGCGTGAAGTTGTTGGTGGTTTCGTTTCCACCGCCCGAGGCCGACGCTGAACAGAGCACGAAGAACCTGGGCGATCTGGCGGCGGCCGGTGGCTTCCGCCGCGCGACCGAGCAACCCCTGGAAGTGCAGTCCACGCTGGAATCGCTTGGCCAGTCCATTGCCGATATGCGGCGGGTGCGCTGGGACTTGCCGTGGTCGTGGCGCACGTTCGGCGGCACGCACAAGCTGCGCCTCAACCTGACGATCGACGGCCGACGGCGCGCCATCGAAGTGGGCAAGGTGACCGTGGCCGGCAGCACGACCTGGCTGCTCTTGCTGTTTGGCGCAGTCATCGGGCTTTTGATCGTGACCGCCATCGTCGTGGTGCTGGTGCGACGACGATCGTCCGCGGACGAAATGGACGACGAAGACGACGAATCGCCGGTGGTGGCAGCGGCGCATGCGCTCATCCAGCGCGGCTTGTCCGCCTCACGCGCCCTGGTCGAGCTGACCCGTAGCTATCCCAACGACGTGGGTCTGTTGGCCGAGCTCGATCCCTCGGTCTTTGCGGACGAGCGTTATCCGCTTTTCAAGACCAAGGCCGGGCGCCGCCGCTTCGAGGAGTTGCAGGCGCTGCTGCTTCACAAGGCGAACGACGACACCCTGCTAGGTGGCGACCTGGCGGAGGTTCTCGCGCAGTCGGTTTCGGGATCGATGCCACCCGACCAGGTCGCCAGCAGCATCGCCGCGCGGGTGCCGGAGGATCAATGGGCAGCGTTTTCGCGCCTAGGGCTCGACGAGCTGGCCCGCGCCTTGCGCGCCTCGGGCAATCGTCATCCGGTCTTGGCATCGCCGCGGGCCCGTGGCATTGCCTTGGAGATTCAAGCCGCGCTTCGCAACGAAAGTCGCAGCAGTCACAATGCCTTGGCGGTTGGCTGGCTGGTGCGTGCGGCGGGGCAGGGCAAGCGAGGCGAGACGCTGCGTTTTTCAGGCAATCGCGCCGTCATCGGGCGCGGACCCGAATGTGGTATTCGCGTGGATGCCGACACGCAGGTCGCCGACCAGCACGCCGCCA
>CAZTTW010000817.1:0-1265 GCA_964616265.1 uncultured Myxococcales bacterium
AGCGGGGATCGCGCGAACGCACGATTTCGCCGCCGGCAAACGACCGAATCACCTCGCCCAACGGAATGGCGGGCACATATGTGTCGCGCGCCATCCACCCGCGCTGGGTCGGGTCGCACGACAAATAGACGTTGCGCACGAGCACCTCACCTTCGCCGGGTTCAGGAATCTCGGACTCGCTAAAGCGAAAGTCTGCCGATGTGATCGCGCCCGTCGGCCGACGCGCTAGCCGCCACTGTCGATTTTTCGCTTGAGCCATGATTTGCCTCCCGCTCCTTCGGTGCTCGGCCGGGTCAGAAGGTGACACGACATTGCGCGCCTCGATGGTGATGGCTGGTTGTTGGAGGCGTCTGGTCCACTGCCGCGGCTCTGGCGGATCTCGTGCGATTGCAGTATTCAAAGCTGAGCTCAGAGCTGCAGCTCGACGTGGGCCGCCGGCTTCACAGCTGCCAAAAGGAAGAGGAAAAACGATGAAAAGAACGATCGTGCTTGGCGTAGCGGTCCTGACGGCCTGGGGATTTACCATGGGTTGTGGCAACAGCTCGTCGGGCGCCGGCAGTGGGAGTGGCGGCAATGCCAACGGCGGTTCGTCGAGCTCGGGCGGTGGCGCCGGGGGCAAGACCACGACGTCGAGCGGGAGCAGCGGCACCGCCGCAGGCGGCAGCTCCGGCACGTCGTGCGGTGTCACGAGCGGCACCTACCAGGAAGACACGACTTTCGGTACGGCCGGGTCGACGGCCCCGTACAATCTCAACAAATGGGGAACGTGGGGTGACTCGACGTTGCCGAGTTTGACTCAAACCACGACCGGGCCAAGTGGTCTCGATTGCAGCGCGGGTTGCGCTACGCTGACCCTCGACTTCTCGAGCGGCACCGCCCAGTACTCGGCGGGCTCCTTCGTCGAGTATTTCGGGACCTCCACCGATTCCGTCACGAATCTGCTGAACGAGACAATCACGGCGAAGATCGGCGTCACGGTGAAACAGGCGAGCGGCGCCACGGCGTCTGTGCCGGTTTCCTTCAGCTTGTTCGGGCAAGACACGTCCACGAGCACGAACGGCGTCGACAATCTCTGGGTCGACGATCTGGGCTCGGTCAGCTCGCTCGACGCATCTTCCGGGTGGCACACGGTGAGCTTCAAGGTCGTGGACGCGAACGTCCCGAGCTGGAGTCCCACGAGAATGGTCTGCGCTTCGGGACTGCATGCCATAGGCATCACGATTCAGAACAACGCCACCATCGACGACAGCAATGGCGCCGTGGTT
>CAZTTW010000817.1:1365-2812 GCA_964616265.1 uncultured Myxococcales bacterium
AGCGGCGGACAGGCGGGCGGCGGCACAGCGGGAAGCTCCGGCAGCGGCGGACAGGCGGGTGGCGGCGCAGCGGGAAGCTCCGGCAGCGGCGGACAGGCGGGCGGTAGCTCGGGCGGGTTGCCACAGCTCACCGTCAATGGCACAAAGTTGCAAGACCCAACTGGCAAGACCATCGTTCTGCGCGGTTCTTCCCTGATCGACATCGGCGCGCTCTATGCGTACGGTGGCAACAGCGCGAAGGGCATCACAGACCGCCTGGACAAGGTCGCTGCGGCAGGCGTGCAAGGCCACGTGATCAGGCTGCCGGTCTATCCCAAGATCGACTACAACATGGGTGGATCCTACTGCTCGCCGCTGCCCTATCCGGTCGGCGGCACAGGATCTGGCGCAAACTGTTCACCGGCCACGACCGGGATTCTCAGCGCGTCGGACTACGTCAGCAAGGTACTAAAACCCGCGGTCGACTACGCCACCGGCAAGAACCTCTACGTCATCATCGACCACCACCAGATTGACAACATCACCACCGGCAACTCGGCGGCCGATGCGACCTCGTTCTGGACCGACATCGCGCCCCAGTTTGGCAGCTACAGCAACGTGATCTTCGAGGCCTTCAACGAGCCCATCGATAGCTCGGCCTCGTGGGCTACCCTGAAACCCATCGTGCAGGGATGGATCGACACGATCCGGAAGGGGGCGCCCAACAACATCATCATCGTGCCCTCCATGAGCTACGACCAACGTCCAGGCGATGCCGCCAGCAATGCTCCGACAGGGAGCAACCTGATGTACACCGCCCACGTCTATCCTGGTAACTGGAATTCGACCTTCCAGGGTCAGGTGACGACCGCCGTCGGCAAGGCACCGGTGTTCATGACCGAGTGGGGCTACCAAACCACCGGATCCGATCGGACTCTCACGACATCGAGCGCGAGCTGGGGCACCGATCTCGAATCTTTTGCCGACACCAATGGCCTGAGCTGGACGGCTTGGATCGACGACAACGGCTGGACGCCGCCGATCTTCAGCGACAGCAGCCTGACCTCGCTGACCGACTTCGGCACCCTGGTCAAGAATTGGCTGGCTGCCAAAGCGAGCAGCGACTGGGTCCAATAGTACCGCCGCCAACTTTCAGGTTGTCCGAGGACGACTCGGACAATGTCAGTTGGCGGACCAGACGCCGGTCCCGAGGTTGAGCGACCATTGAGCCAAGTTGCTCATGCTCATCGTCGTGCCACTGATCGTCAGTGGCCACCAGACGTACTTGCGCGCAGGAGGAAGTCCGAGTTTTCAAGGAGATCGTCGCGGCGCTCACTGGCAGCCGTCGGCTCTCGTTCACCGCGGATCAGCGGCGTCGGCTGGCCGTCGTGGCGATGAATTTCAGGACAGTACGGGGCTACTTTGTCGCCAGGAGCTGGGCGCACTCGTCGGCGCCGTCGACCTTGCC
>CAZTTW010000818.1:0-2810 GCA_964616265.1 uncultured Myxococcales bacterium
GCGTCCCGAGCGAAGCGAGGAGCGCCAGATGCCTTATGTGCAACACGCTCCTAGCCTGCTGTTCCGTGCATGCGACGACCTACGCGGCAACATGGATGCCTCAGAGTACAAGGAATACATCTTCGGCATGCTCTTTCTGAAGAGGCTCTCCGACCTCTTCGAGCAGCAGCGAGAGCGACTCGAGAAGACGCTTGCGGACAAGGGCATGCCGGCCAAAGCCTTGGCCAAGCAGCTCGACAGCCCCGATCAATACGACTTCTTCGTGCCCGAGGAAGCCCGATGGTCGAAGATTCGCCACCTCAAGACCAACGTCGGATCTGCACTCAACAAGGCGCTCGAGGCCCTCGAAGACGCCAACGTCGACGCTCTGCAGGATGTGCTCAAGCACATCAATTTCAACCGCAAGATCGGCCAGCGCACTCTCGACGACACCGTGCTGTCCGACTTCGTCCAGAACTTCGAGAAGATTCCGCTGCGCGATGAGAACTTCGAGTTTCCCGACCTGCTTGGCGCTGCGTACGAGTACCTGATCAAGTACTTCGCTGATTCCGCGGGCAAGAAGGCCGGCGAGTTCTACACGCCGGCCGATGTCGTTCGAACCATGGTCGAAATCGTCGAGCCAAAGGCTGGCAAGAGCATCTACGACCCGACCTGCGGCTCAGGTGGCATGCTGATCCAAAGTCGCGACTACATCACCGAAAGCGGCGGCGATCCGCGCGACCTATCCCTTTTCGGCCAAGACAACATCGGCACCACCTGGTCCATCTGCAAGATGAACATGCTCCTGCACGGCATCGCACACGCCGACATCCGGCAGGAGGATACTATTCGGCGGCCGCAGCACAAGGACGAAACCGGCGAGCTCAAACGCTACGACTATGTTCTCGCCAATCCGCCCTTCAGTCAGAACTACAGTAAGAAAGACATCGAATTTCCGGGACGTTTCGCGGTCTGGCTGCCCGAGAAGGACAAGAAGGCCGACTTGATGTTCGTCCAGCACATGGTGGCCGTGCTGAAGGCCAACGGCAAGATGGCCACTGTCATGCCCCACGGCGTGCTCTTCCGCGGCGGCGAAGAGCGCGAGGCGCGCCGGCACTTCATCGAGAACGGCTGGCTTGAAGCGATCATCGGCCTGCCGGCCGGACTCTTCTACGGCACCGGCATTCCCGCCTGCCTGTTGGTGATGAACAAGAAGGACACGCAGACGCGCAAGCACGTGGTCTTCATCAACGCCGATCGCGACTATCGCGAGGGTAAGGCCCAGAACTTCCTCCGCGCCGAGGACATCTCGCGCATCGTTCACGCCTACCGCGCCCTGACCAGCGGCGGCGCTGAGGATCTTCCCGCCTACGCGCGCCGGGTGCCCATCGGCGAGATCGAGGGCGAGGACTTCAACTGCAACATCCGTCGCTACGTCGACAACGCCCCGCCACCCGAGCCGCACGACGTGCGGGCCCACCTGCACGGTGGCGTTCCAAAATCCGAGGTGGATGCGCTCGGGCGCTTCTGGACCAACTATCCCGAGCTGCGCAAACGCTGCTTCCGCGATCGCGCAGAGGGTGCGGTGTACCTTGATTTTACGGCCCAGGTGACCGACCGTCGCGCCCTGGCCGAGATCGTCAACGGCGATCAGAGCGTCGCCGCCGCCCACCAGGCATTCCTCAAGACGCTTGAGGCCTGGTGGAAGAAGCACCTGCCCGGCATCGAGGCGCTGGCCCCGACCAGCGGCAAGAAGGGCAATGTCTATGCCTTGCGGCGCGACTTGCTCGCTTCGATCGAGAAGGCCTTTGCTGGTAACACACTGCTCGACGATCACCAGATCCGCGGCGCCTTCGCCCGCTACGTCAGCGAGCTGAAGGCCGATCTCAAGTCCATCGCGGCCAGCGGCTGGGGGCCCGAGCTGATCCCCGACAACGACATCCTGGAAAGCCAGTTCCCCGAGGTCTTGGCCGATATCGAAACCAAGCGCACCCGTCTGGCCGAACTTTCGGCCCTGTTCGCGGCCGCCGACGAGGAGGACTACGAAGACGCCGACGACCTGGGTGTGCTTCCCGGCGACCAGGTCAAGGAGCTGAGGACGAAGCTCAAACAGGTCAGAGGCGACCTGAAGCTGGCCAAGCGCGATCCGGGCCTGGGCGATTGGCGCGTGCTCGACAAGGAAGCGGCGGCCATCGAGCGCAAGCTGGCCCGGCACAAGGCGCTCGAGGACGAGGGCAGGCAGCTCAGGGCCGACCTGCGCGTCACCGAGCAGAAGCAGGAAGAGCTGGTCGCCGCCGCGCGCGAAAAGATCGAACGGGACGACGCCCGCAAGATTATCGTGGATCGGTTGCACAGGCTGCTGGTTCAGACCTACGCGTCTTACCTGCGCGCCGACCAGCGCGCGTGCCTCGCCGCGCTCGAGAATCTGCACGCCAAGTACGCCGTGACCGCCGAGGATATCGAGAAGCGGCGCGATGGCGCTGCCAAGAAGCTGAAAGGCATCCTGCAGGAGCTGGGGTATGAGTGACGCGCCCGACTTCCAGGGACTGGTCGGCCTGTTCGAGGAGACCCACCGTGCCCTGCAGGCGCGCGCGGCGCGATCCGTGGATGTCGCCCTGGTCGTGCGCAACTGGCTATTCGGCTACTACATCGTTGAGTACGAACAGGGCGGGGCCGACCGCGCGCAGCTCTATGGCAAGGCTCTGATCGACCGGCTGGCAGCGACCCTCTCTAGCAGGGGGCTTCGGGGCATCTCCCCGACCAAACTGCGCAAGTTCCTCGCCTTCTACGCAGGCTATCCGCAGAAGCACCAGTCGGCGTCTGTTGAGTCT
>CAZTTW010000819.1:0-2808 GCA_964616265.1 uncultured Myxococcales bacterium
CAACCGGTCGTCGAAGAAGCCGAAGGTGCTGCCTGCGTACGCGGACTCATCCTCGATGTCTTGGTGATGATGTTGACGATGCCACCGGGGGCGAGCTGCCCGTAGAGGAACGACGCCGGCCCTTTGACCACCTCCACTCGGGAGACGTTGGTGAAGTCGAAGATGGTGGGGCCGTGAAAGCCATCGCGCATGACGGCGATATTGCCGCCATCGACGGAGCTGACCGCAAAGCCACGAATGGCAAGGTTCGCGTTGCCCTCGTTGAAATCGTTGCTGCGGTAGGTGACGCCAGGCGAATAGCGGGCGACGTCGAAGATGTCTCGCGGCTCCTGGTCCTTGATGAAGGACTCGGTGAACGCCTGGATGGCGAATGGGAGCTCCTGGATGGGCGAGTCGAGACGCGAGCCGGAGACGGAATTGGACGCGCGATAGCCGTTGTCCAGGTGGCTTGAAACGTCGAAGGGCGACACCTTGATTTTCACGAGCTGGTCGATGTCCAGGCCGGCCACCTCGGTCGCTTGCCCAGGCGAGAGTGTCGTCTCCTCTGCCTGAGCCACCGCCGAGAGACTCAACCCTACGCCAAGCCACACCGTCAGACTCGCCATGCCCCCTCCGTCGCCGAACAGTTTTACGAGTCGTTTCACAGCGTTGGCCAACCCTCGCTGAACCCGCACGAACGATAGCATCAAACGACGGAATCGTTTCGCGTTAAGCCTCGGTGGAAATTTCTTCCGAATCTTTCATCCCACACTTCCCACATGGACGTATTCAAGCATTGTGGTTGTCGATAGAACGAACCCAGAAGCCCCGTCGGTAGTTTTGCGGGACCAAGGTCGTCAGGGAGCGGAATTTCGGGGTTCCTAGCTGTCTTGTAAAAACCACGAAAAATTCTCCACGATAGCGGTGAATGCCCGCGCGACCGGCTACGGCGCCAGACCATCCGCCGTTCCGTCTTCAACAACCCCCAGGACCAGAGAGCAGCATGAAGTACCCACCCCGCTGGAAGCACGTTGTGGTCGCGGTCGCCCTACTTGGCGCCTGCGCTGGCAATTCAGGCTCGAACAAAACGAGCACCCAAACCTCTACGCAAACCAAACCCACATCGTCGGGAGGCGCCGGCAATTCGGGCTCGGGCGGCAACCAAGGCAGCGGCGGGACCTCGGGTTCTCAGGGATCGAATACGTTGACGGTCACCCTGACGGAGACGACCTCGCAAACGTCGACGGGAACCGTGACCAACACCAGCACGGCGACCGGCACGGCCACGGCCACGACGACCGCGACCGCAACATCGGATGCGTCTGGCACCGTAACCGTGACCAGCACTACCACGGTGACCACGACCACCTCGACCACCAGCACGGGGATCGGAACGCTGACCACCACGACCAGTGGAACGTCCACGGCAACCCTTGGCGCGCCTCCGACGTACGTTCCGCCTACCTATGCCCCAGGAGCCATTCCCGCCGGCGCCACGCCCACCCAGCTCGATAGCACCGGCAAATGGCACACCTCCGTGGATCCCGCGACTGGACGGTTCGCGTTCGTCGATCCGAAGGGCTTCGAACGTGTGCTTCGCGGTGTCTCGATGACCGGCATGGAATCCGGCACCCCGGGCGATGCCTCAGGCGGCGGCTTTTGGATGTACGACCCCAAGGACAACGGAACCGCTCCGCAGATCATCGATAACGTGGTCACGGCCTTGGACCAAACCTGGAACCCCGCCATCATCCGGGTGCCCATCTGCGGCTCTGCGTGGAACACGCCGTACATGGTGCACGACTGGTCCGGCAAAGATCTCATGAGCTACCGCGACTGGGTGGATCTCGTCGTCAAGAAGGAACGCTCGCTTGGCCGCGTGGTCATCATCGACCTGCACCTGTGGCAGATCGCGCCGCTCTCCAGCGCCGGCAAGGGCACGAAGCGCATCAACGATCAAACCGGCCAGCCCTACACGGATCGCGTCGACGGCTGCATCGGCTACCAGAAGCTGAACAAGAAGGATACCTGCGCGACTGCCGACTGGGATCAGACGGATACCCACAATTGGACGTGCACGGTTGCCAACGCCGAAGGCATCACGCTGCAAAACGCGCACTACAACCGCGAGAAAATCGCCAAGATGTGGTCGCAGATTGCGGCTCGTTACAAGGACGACAGCGGCGTGTTCTTCGAGCTTTTCAACGAGCCTTACGAGCAGGTCGACGTAGGTGCGGCGTTTGGCACTGACGCCATCGCCGTGAACAAAACGTTCCCGGCCGAGGACAAGTACGACTGGGATATGTGGACGACGGTCATGAACCGCTGGCTCACCGCCGTGCGCGACGAAGGCGGCGCGGACAATGTCGTCCTCATCAACGGCCTCATGTGGGGCTATGCTTTCCACGGCCCGATCGGCGACCCCGACAAGTACCTGCCGTGGGTCAAAAAGGGATACAAGAACATCGCCTACGGCTTCCACCCGTACCAGCACGGCACCTGTTGCGGCGACGTCGGCGTGGACAAGGATCTCAGCAAGGATGACCCGTACCACTTGACCATGTGCCGCTACTTCAAGAATGGCACGCCCGAGTCGCCGGCACCGCTGGTCAGCTATCTGCCGTCGAGCCAGCCCGGCACTCCCGTCTACTGTGGTGTTGTCGGCTACGAGCCCACGCGTCCCATGGGCATGCCGCCGTGCAAGTGGATCGCCAACGCGTACAACCCGAAAGGCGGCAGCGGCATGTGCGTCGGCCAGCCCGACGTGTGCGAACCGCTTGGCAAGGATCAATGCGATGCCGTCGACCGCTCGTCGCCCAATGCCGGCGG
>CAZTTW010000820.1:0-2798 GCA_964616265.1 uncultured Myxococcales bacterium
TTCGCTGCAAGCTGCGCCAGCCAGCCGCCGTATTCGAGCAACTCGGGAACTCCCTTGAGGAACAAGTGAAGGAATCGCTGCATTTCTGCGAGGTGGTTCAAAGTGTGGCGACGCTGGCCGACCGGCTACCTTGCGAGTTCGCGGGCCTGTACGAGATTCGCATTCAGCTCAGGGCCGTGCGCATCCTCATGCGCACGGAGATCGCGCGCTCGACTGCGGCGTCTGGCACGGCGTCTATCGTGGCGGACATAGGAAAGGGTGAGAATGAGCTCGGCGTCTTCCTGGACGTCAACCGCCAGGAAGCGACGCAGCTGGGCGCGGCACAGAGGTCGCTAACGGATGTCTCCGATCGCGTGCATCGGCAGTGCCAAAGGCTTGCTACATTGGAAGGTCGGCTACGAAAGTGCCCCAAGGAGATCCTCGCCGCCGGCACCGAGTTTAGCCAGAGGTTCGAGAAAGTGGCGCGAATGAGTGAAGACATGCGCGACTCTCTGCGTGTCGCTGGCGAAAGCGTGGCCAGCTACCGAGACCGCTTGCACGTCCTGTCCGACCTGCGGAAACTATGCGAAGAGTTGGCGTCTTCGGCCGCGCAATGGCGGGGCGCGCTGTTCGGTTCCGAGACCCACGATTGCCAACCTCCTGGCCGTTTGTCGGAAATCATCGACCACTTCACGATCTTCTCGCACAAACAAATCGGCGGTGATGTGACTGGCGTAGGCGTAGCCGAAGGCGACGCCGAAGGCACACTCACCCTCTTTTAGTTGTGCGCACCTGCTCAGAGCAAGAGTCGACACAGATCGAAGCGCGATTCCGCACCAACCTTGGAAAGAATGCTTCGCTGATGGTACTTCGCGGTTCGAGCCACGATGTGCAGTTCCTTCGCGATGTCACCAACTGAACGGCCTAGCAGCAGCAGTCCAAGGATCTCCGCCTCTCGGGCGGACAGTTTCGCGCTTGCACAAATTCCACTGACCCTGGCCGCGACCAGGGCACTCATTAAAGTGCTATCTACAGGCCAGCGGGTCACTGCGATCTCTGAGTTGCTGATGGGGCGTGCGCTGACCACCTCGAAAGAGGTCTTGCCCTTGGCCCGACTGGAGACGACTGTGGTCATACCTTCCGGCCCGAGTCCCTTCGCGAATACGGGACAACTTCGGAACTCGGCCTCACCACAGAAGGCTTCGCAGCATTGTCGCCCAATTGGACTTGGCTTGCCTCGCAGACTCGGACTCCATGCCTTCAGGACTTTGCCGAAGGTTGCAGCGTCGGCAGATACGACGTACGCGACGCCAGTTGCCAGAACAGGGGCTGAGTCCGTGCCCCTGAACGCTACGATAGTGAATACATGGGCCGAACGGCCCGTTGCGTCCACCGCCGTCGTGACGAGACGCATGGTGGCTGGTACCAAGAGACCATTTGCAGCTTCACAGGTGGTCTCAAAGACCAACTCGTGGCCCGGCTTTCCAACTTCGAGATTCCTGCGCACCTCGGCCCGACATTCCGGAGCAAACAGCGCGTCACCACGCAGGCCACGGAAGTCCTTAATGCTGCGATGGAGCGCGACGCTCATGGCGGAATTGGCGGCCGCGACGCACCCGTCGAGCCCTAGAATCGCAGCAGGGCGTCTTTCGAGATCCAGCGACAACGCCAGAAGCGCGTTAGCCTCGGCAACCGCAGCGAGTTCAGGCTCGCCTCTCTTTGCAAGTATTCCCAAATGGCCCTGGTGAATGCCAGCCGACGAAGCAGCGGACCGGTGGTCTATCCCACGCTTCGTGCTCCGTCGCACCTGTCCTGGCGGGCAGTAACTGACCCTTTCGGGATAGGTCCTGCAATTACGGGCGCTTGGACGCGAGAAAATTCTCGACTTTTTTGTGTGTGCGGGGAACCAACGACCGGAATCATGGAGGAACCCTCCTCGATACGGTCCGGCTTTGCTGGACACTTCCGCGTTTCGGGCCAATCCGGCCGAGTTCTTTGCCGTCGCGACCGAGACGTTCTTCGAGAAGCCGCGCCAACTTCGCGCTAAGCAAGATCTCCCGGCACGCCTGCCTACCGTATAGGCACAATCGATGCAGCGGTTTGGAAGCCATGGACAAAGACCCGTCATTGGATGTGCTCCTCAAGAGAACCGAGACGGGCCGAGGAAAACGGGTGGCTATCTTAGTGGCAGTCGTGTTCGCGGCCTTGGGTTTGATTGGGGTGGTGGCCGCCGGATTCCGTGGCAGGCACATCCCGCAGAATGCCGCGGCGATGACGACAGCCGTTCCGGCGACCGCTAAGACCGGGTGGCGGCCATGGTGGTTGCAGTGATTGCACGAGCGACCTTGACCCCGCCATACGTTGCCGAGGCAACTCGAACCGTTCACGCTCATTCAAACTGAACACTTCCTTGCACCATTCTGATTGACGTCACCAGATGTCAGCGTGTGGAGGGACGTAAGCACTTGATAGCACGGCACCACATTCCCGGCCCAGGGCGTGCAAGAGGCGACGGCGGGCCTCTGTTCGCACATCGCTAACACGTGGACGGTCAACCTACAAATGTGCAGAAAAGGGAACATCGACATGACGAACGGGATACTCCTCCGCCTCGATGGGATAAGCGCACGACTCCAACACCCTGCGTTCCACCGACGTAGCTCCCTAGAGCTGCGTCTCGGTCTCCTACTGGCTTGGCCAGTCTACCTTGGATACGGCTGGCCCAACTACGATCAGTCGCCTTACTACATGTCCGAGGTGTTCGAGTGAAGGTCAAGGAAGGCACCTGGCGGTGGTAGTGCCGGCAGGGTTGAGGGGGA
>CAZTTW010000821.1:0-2797 GCA_964616265.1 uncultured Myxococcales bacterium
TGGCTCGTCGAGCAATCGCCGCTGACCATCCGGAACGCCAGCTTTCCGCGCTTTCTGCCTGCCGACGAGATCGAGCGATGCGCTTTCGACCTGGCCGCCGAGATGGTCGACGGAGACGCGCGACTTCAGCTGTCGTCGAAAATCACACTTCCGAGCGGTATTCAGCGCACCCGCGAGCATGCCATCCTGACGCTCGGAAATGCGCCGGAGCTGCCAACTCTGCCGGAGATCGTCGGCGAATTCGACGTGTCCGCCGAACGCCTCTATCGCGAGCTGATTCCGTTCGGCACGCGCTACTGCAATCTGCGGGGCACGCTTCGCCTCAGCCGCGCTGGCGCGCTCGGCACGGTCTGTTCGCCCGAGCCCGGATTTTCCGAGCCGTCGCTTGCTGGCTGTCCCTACCTTTTCGATAGTGCCATGCACCTCGCCTGCGTGTGGGGACAACGCTATGCTGGCGTCGTGGCCTACCCTACGGGCTTTGTATCGCGCACCATCGTCTCGCCGCTTCCACAGGGCGAACGGCATTGCGTGGTCGCTCCGAGCTCGCAAGACTCGCACAATCTCAGCTTCGATCTGTGGCTTCTCGACGAGCACCGCCGCCTTTGCGACGTCACCCTTGGGTTGTCCATGGCGCCGCTGGCAGCCGGCCCGACGCCTCCCGGCTGGATGGTCCATCCCGATCGTCAGAGGTCGCGATGAACGGCGCCGCCGAAATCGAATCACTGATTCCGCATCGTCTGCCCATGCGCCTGGTGGAAAGCTTCGATCCGCCGGTCGACACCAGCGTGGTCGCCTTTGCGGAGGTTCGCGAAGGGTGGCCGACCGTCCGCGACGGCAGCGCCCAAACCTTGGTGCTGATCGAGCTTATCGCCCAGACCGCGGCGGTGTTGCAGGGTTTCCGCGAGCGCGCGGCGAACCAGCCGGCCACTGGAGGGCTCCTGGTCGGCATTCCTGCGCTGCAGGTGACGAAGCCGCGTATTGCCGTGGGCACCCAGCTTGTTTGCCACGTCAGCATCTCCCACGGCGCCCCCAACTACTTGGCCTTCGAGGGCCACGTGACCGACACCACCGGCGCGTTGTGGCTCGCCGGATCGATCCAGGCCTACCGTCCAGACTTCATGGAAATTTTCGGAGCAAAAACATGACCGAAGCAGCCCCCTCGCCCGCCCGCCCGCTCGCACTCGTCACCGGCGCAAGCCGCGGTATCGGTCGCGCCATCGCCGTCGAGCTCGCGGCGCGCGGCATGCACATCGCGGTGAACTACAAGAGCAACGAGCAAGCGGCGATGGAAACCATCGCGCAGATCGCGGCGAAGGGCGGCAGCGCCGAGCTGTGCCCGTTCGACGTGGCGGACGAAGCCGCCGCGAGCACGGCCCTTTTGCGGCTGTTCGAACGCCACGAACGCATCGCCGTGCTGGTGAACAACGCCGGCATCGTCGCCGACGGGCTCTTCGCCATGATGCCCACCCAGGACTGGAAGAGCGTCATCGAGACGTCGCTCATGGGCTTCTTTCACGTCACCAAGCCAGTCATTCAGAAAATGATTCCGCAAAAGAAAGGCAGCGTGGTGACCATCTCGTCGGTGTCGGGCCTCATCGGAAACCGCGGCCAGAGTAACTATGCCGCTGCCAAGGCCGGTCTCATCGGCGCTACCCGCGCCCTCGCCTCGGAAGTAGCCCGTCTCGGAATCCGCGTGAACGTCGTCGCGCCCGGCCCCATTCAGACCGACATGATCAAAGACGTCCCGCTTGACATCATGAAGAAGATGATTCCCATGGGCCGCGTGGGATTGGTCGAAGAAGTGGCAAAGGTCGTCGCCTTCCTTTGCTCCGACGAGGCCTCGTACGTGACCGGCCAAGTGGTCTCCGTCAACGGAGGCATGGTCTAGCCATGCGCTGGGCGCAGGTTTGGATTTTGGCAGGAACCCTCGCCGCGGCACCGACACGCACGTCGGCCGCCACCTGGTACGACGACTGGGCCAGCATTCGCAAAGCCGCGGCAACCGTCAAGTCGATCGAAACGAGCTTTATCCAAACCCGCACGCTTAGAATTCTAAAAAAGCCGCTCGTGTCGAGAGGCACGATGGCCTTTCGCAGGCCGAACGATTTGCGCTGGGAGTACCAGAGCCCGCTGCAGACGCTGCTGGTCGCTCATGGTGGCGACATCCATCGCCTGATCATGCACGACGGCGCCTGGGTGAGCGATGCCAGCGGTCGCTTGGAAGCGATGAAGATCGTGCTCGGCGAAATCAACCGGTGGCTCGACGGCGACTTCTCGTCGAGCAAGACGTTCCGCCCCGTGCTTGAGCCCGCGAAGGGCAACCAGCCGGCCCACATCGAGCTTCTGCCGGTGGATCCGTCGCTCGGCAAGATTATCGCGCGCATCGCGCTCAGCTTCGGCGAGCGCCCTGGCACGGTCAGCTCCATCGATATTTACGAAGAAGGCGAAGGCGTGACTCACATCGCATTCGAGAATCCGCGCTTCGATCAGGCCATTCCCCACGGACGTTTCGAGCTGCCGCGGTAGCCATGCGCCGCCTTGCTCTGCTGTTCTTGTTGTCGTTGTTGTCCTTGTCGTACTCGGCGGCGTGCGCGCACCTGCCGGTGCTCCGTCCTGTCGACGCCGAATCCGGCAAGGACGCAGGCGCGCGTTGCCAACGGGCCTTTCCCGCCCAGCCCTGGCACGCGACCCACACCATCTTCGCCAGCCTGCCCTTCGGACAAAACAGTGGCCTCATCGGTGCGACGGCGGCCGAAGATGGCGCGCTTCACGCCGTGCTGGTTTCACCCGAGGGCGT
>CAZTTW010000822.1:0-2790 GCA_964616265.1 uncultured Myxococcales bacterium
GTTCGCCAGGACGTCGTCGCGCAGCAGCTCGACAACATCAACGTGCTTGCCGAGTAGCTGGCGATCGCCATTCGGGACGGCGATTCCGAGAACGAGGCAAAGCTTCGCGTTTCGCTCGAGCGCTACGTGGCCGCTTTCCGATGGGCTGCGACCGATTCTCTGCCCGGCATACTTGCCTACGCGAGCGCCCGACCCGATCTGGATGACGATCTCTTCGCGCCAGCGTTCATCCTGCGGCTTGTGGCGCGGGATCACCATGAGACGCAGAAATTGGTGGCACTGGTTTCCGACGACGTTCGGGCGTTACTCGCCCGTGTGGCGTGATCGATATCTGCTGCCCTTAGCCAAACAGCAACGCTCGACACTCCGGACGGATCCGGACGTTGGATTCGTGCAGTGGAGATTTCAAGGCAAGCAGATCCAGGCTGCTTCGGCTGATCCTCTGCGAGCGGCACACGGATTCGATAAGCTCGTCGTTGCCGGGAAGCCTGAAGGCCTCGAGACATCGCCGTCCAGGGCCGTCCCGACGAGCTTGTCCAGGATTTCCTTCCGACGCACGTACGGTCGCCCACGACTGGGCATGTGGCTGTTCGTGGGCCTGTCCCTGACTGACCGCGCCTCTCTTCTTCGCGGAACCACACTCCATCGCCACACGACAAAGCAGGGAGTCCCTGTTGCGAAAGGAGTTTGCGATGTCGAATCCGAGCGTCAGTTTCCTTCAACGATACGGCCTGCCTTTGGGAGTTCTTGTTTGCTTCGGCTTTTGGATGCTCGTCTCCGGTACGGCCATCGGGCAAGACTTGAGCGACGGCGTCAGCTCGGCGACGAGTAGCTTCAAGTCCATCATCAAGACGGTCTTCTCGATTGCAGCGATCGTCATTGTGGTGGGTGGGCTGGTGCTGTCGGCGTTCAAGTTCACGCAGCGAGATCCACACGCTCTGCACTATCTCGTCGGCACGATCGCGGCCGGGGCGATCTGCGGCATCGTCTCCGGGATCTTGTGAGGTGGTGGCGTGGGGCACGTGCGCCGAAATTCGATCTATCGGCTCCTGCATGGAGCACCGATGTTGGGCGGGATTCCTGCGCATCACGTGCTTATCCTGCTCGGAACCGCGACGATCTTCGGCCTTGGCTCGATGTCGATCAGCAAAATGGTCGGACTTGCAGTGCTTGGGCTCGTGGGAATCGTGTGGATGGGGCTTGCCTTCGTGTACGGCCAAGACCGAACGCGGATGTCGGTAATGTTACTGAGGTTTCGATATCGGTTTCCGCGTCGGATTGAAGGCTATAGCCCCGGTCCGACCAATGTTCGCTTCGAGAAGGAGTAGGGGATGTCACTACCGAAGTCCGTAGAAGCCCTCGATGCGGCGTGGAATGGCCAAAGTTCGAGTCTCGAATCCGAGCTGTTGCTTTACGACTTCTTTCGCCACGAAGACGACTACTCGGCCGAACGGCCGCTGATCTTGTGCCGAGATGGCGGCTTGATGTGCATGTACACCATGGACGGGTTGGATCCGGAGACCATGGGTGAAGACGGGCTTGAGTTGGCCAGCTCCGCCATCCGTCGGGCGATGAATGTGCTCAATCCTGCGAACCACGAGGGAGACTGGCGACAGGGCGTCTGGGAGGTGCAAAACATCTGGACTCGCTCGTTGGGAGAGGCGCCTCTTCTGGCGCAGCCCACACGAGATTCGAAATCCTTGCGCTATCTTGTGGATGCATCCAACTCGTACTGGCAGGAACGGACGGTGTTCGAGGATTCTATCGTTTGGGTATTCAAGTATCTGCCGAGGTTTCGCGAAAGACATCTGTTGACCTGGAAAGTATGGCGGCTGCGAGACAGTACAGCCGAGGCGGTCCTGAGCCTCAAGGCCTTGCGAGAACAAGCGCGCATGTTCCGCAGGACGATGCGGGTAGTGGAGGAAAACTTGCTGGCGTTCGCCGTTCGGCGCCCACGGATGGGCTTCGGTCTTACGCCGTTGTCCGAGGCCGGATGTTACGAGGCTTTGTGGCGAACGGTGAATCGTAGGTGGGGCACACCGACGACCTTGCGGACCGATCTTCCTCTCGTCACCCAGGTTGCCCTCTCTGAACGCAAGGACGGCCCCGATTGCTACGCCATCAACGGTCGCCCCGCGAAGGTGCTGACGTGGAAGATTCCGCCAGCGACGTCTGTCGCCTATGTCTTCGCGCGGCTGCAAAACCAGATTCGCTTTCCACTCACCGTCACGCAGACGTTCCGCAGTCTCGACTTCTCGTCGCTGAGCGGTCGCGTTGCTCGGCTCTCGAACTTTGCAGCGGCGCTTGCCAAGCGACACCGGGAGAGCGCCCAGTACTGCGCTGAAGCGCAAGACTTCCTTGGAACCGTGAGAGCCGAAGGCGCGTGTCCCTTCAATTGGTATTTCATGGTGCTGGTACAGGGCGCGACGCTCGCCGAGGTCGAAGATCGGGCGACCAAGGTGGCAACGCAGCTCAAGATGCTCGATGGCGGCGAGATTCTCGAAGAGCGCGACAATCGGGTTCTTGCCGAGCTGGCGAGTCTGCCTGGGAACGGACAGCTCGGCCTGCGCGCCAACCTCATTACGAGCAAGAACATCGGCGATCTGGCGATGGTCTTTCGCCTGTCCCCGGGGGACAAGACGCCGTTTCTGCTCTTCGGCGACCGCAAGGGCGGCGTCTTCGCCTACTCGCTCTTCACTCGCCGGGAGCCGTCGTGGAACAAGGCGGTGTTGGGGCTTCCTGGCTCTGGGAAGTCGATGCTGATGAATGCGTTTCTGCTCGGCAACGCGA